>CALFHQ010000770.1 GCA_937876385.1 uncultured Pseudomonadota bacterium | reverse complement strand
CGAAGCGTCTAAACGAACTGGTGAAACGTCGAGAGAGCATCCTGGAAACCATTGAGGAGCAAGGGAAGCTGACGGCAGACCTGAGAAGGCGAGTCGAAGGGTGCTGGGACCGCCAGGAGTTAGAGGACCTCTACCTCCCCTACAAGCCTAAGAAGAGCACCAAAGCCCAAAAGGCGAGAGACCTCGGCTTGGAACCTTTGGCTCACATGATGCTCGGGCAAAAGCCGCTGACTGGCACCGTGCGGCAAGCGGCTGAGGCCTTTGTTACTCCGGGGAAGGTGGCGGATTGGAAGGAAGCCTTGGCCGGTGCGCGGGACATCGTGGCCGAAGAGGTCGCCAACGCCCCGGAGGTGCGTGGCAGGGTGCGAGAGATGGCCCGACGAAGTGCTCAACTGGTGAGTCGAAAGAAGCGGGGAGTGAAGGATCCTGACCCGCAATATCGTGATTACTTCGAGTTTCAGCAGCGCCTGGGGTCAGTGCCGGCTCACCGGTTCATGGCCCTCCAGCGTGGAGAGAAAGATGGTGTCTTGAGCCTTTCTTTGGACCTCGCTGAGGGGCGCATTCTGGGAACTTTGCGTGCTCCGTTTGAGCGCCGGGTACCGGCCGTTTTTCTGGCTGAATTCGAGCTGGCTACAGAGGACTCCATGAAGCGTCTCTTGTGGCCCGCCATTTCCAGAGAGCTCCTGGCCGAGAAGAAGGAAGAGGCCGACCGGGCCAGCGTCCAGGTCTTTGCCCGAAACCTCGAAGCACTGCTCATGGAACCTCCCAGGCGAGGACACGTCGTTATGGCTGTGGACCCGGGGTTTCGGCATGGATGCAAGTGCGCCCTGGTGGATGCCACGGGACGAGTCCTGGACATCGCTACCATCTACCCAAATGCCCCCCAGAATCGCACCGACGAGGCAAGAAGAGTGCTCCTGGGTTTGGCGAGAAAGCATGGAAGCGACGTTATTGGTGTGGGGGACGGAACTGCCCACCGGGAGACCATGCGTTTTTTGAAGGAGTCGGGGTTTCCCGAGGGCACCCAGATCCTCTCGGTATCCGAGGCGGGTGCATCCGTGTATTCGGCCTCGCCGCTGGGAGTGCAGGAGTTCCCGGACATGGACGTGAGCGTGCGGGGGGCAGTGTCCATCGCACGACGTTTTCAAGATCCGTTGGCGGAGTTGGTCAAAATCGAGCCTCAGCATCTGGGGGTCGGTCAGTACCAGCATGACGTCGATGGAAAGTTGCTGGAAGAGTCCTTAGATGCCGTCGTGGAAGACTGCGTGAACCGAGTGGGAGTGGAGCTGAACACAGCTTCTGCTCCCCTGTTGGCGCGGGTAGCTGGTATCGGCCCCAAGGCGGCCGGGGCCATTGTTTCCTATCGAGATTCGTCGGGGGCCTTTGGAGCCAGAAGCGCACTGCTCAAGGTTCCAGGAATCGGTCCGGCACGCTTTGAGCAGTGTGCCGGGTTTCTGCGCATTCGAGAAGGCTCAGAGCCGCTGGATGCCACGGGGGTGCATCCTGAACGGTACCCATGGCTGAAGAAGGCGGTGCGAAAGGCGGGTGTTTCCCTGGTAGAGGTGCTGGGAAATGAAGACGGGGTGAAGGCGTTAGAAGAAGTCACCCGAGGGGACGAGACCGTGGGGGACGCCACTCGAAAGGACATCTGGAAGGAGCTTGCCCGTCCGGGGCATGACCCTCGAGGTGCCCACGAGCAGGTGGCCTTCGCCGATGGGGTGGAGAGCATTGAAGATTTGCGGGAAGGGATGGTTCTCGAAGGGCGTGTGAACAGCATCACCGACTTTGGAGCCTTCGTAGACATCGGTGTCCACCGGGATGGACTGGTCCACGTGTCCGCCATGGCCGATCGCCGGGTGAACTCCCCCTTCGACGTCTGTAGACCTCAGCAAGTGGTACGTGTCGTGGTCGTAGAGATAGACCGTTCCCGCAACCGAATCGGCCTCTCCATGAAACCCTCCGATTTTCCGGGAAATTGATCACGCCCGGTCGTCCGACGTTGAGCGGCGCTGTTGTGTTGGGTGCTGCTAAACAGGATCTTGTTGATTCACAATCAAACAGGGTCAGCCTGGGCAGCTTACGGGGATGATCGCTGGTCAAGATGACCCTGTTTAGAAGCGGAAGCTCACTCCGCCGCGGAACTCCAGCGGAACGCCTTTGCCGCCCCACTCCAGGTCCTTGCTGAGGGTCGTGTCAACTTCCAGGACGAGTCCCAAGGCGCCGAAGAGGGGAATGTCCGTGCCGACACCGAACATGATCCCGTAGTCGAAGTTGTGCCGCTGAATCTGGAGGGGGAATGCGGCTCGAAGGTAGAGTGGGAGCATCGGCGGCGTCAGTCTGCCACCGGGGCGGAAGGTGAAGTTCCAGTTGCCGACGTCGGTGCCTGCGATGCGGATGCTCTCCAGAGTTGTAGACAAGCCCAGGTCAAGCTTGAGCCAGGACCACCCGAAGGAGGGCACTACCTCGATACTCACCGGCCCGCGATATACGTCGCTGTCGATGAAGTACATCCCTTCCCCGATTGTCGCGGCCAACCCGAAGGAGTAGCCGTTGTCCGCCGCACCGCCCGATGACTGCGAACCTTCCTCCGCCATTGCTGCCCCCGGGGCCAGGGTGAGCGCGACCAAGAACAGAACCAGTGTTGCAAGTTTCATGAGACTCCTCCAGGATTGATTTCATGGTGACTGCCTCGACACGACAGATCCTACGGACCTGCCGTGCGAGGACGACTCGGGTGGTTGCATCAGCTATGCCATGTGCAGGTAGGGTCTGAGGAGGCCGGGCTGCGCTTGGGGCGCCCTGTCCTATCCATCAGATTGACAGGAATGCCTGGTCATTTCGATGGGGTTGTGAATCGAACCATCAGGGCTCGATTTTGTCGCTCAGCCACTGACGCGTAGCATTGTAGGAGTCTGAAAGGTCGTTGTAGGACTCATTGATGCCGTCTTTGACGTCGTTCCAATCGGACTCGGTGGCGCTCTCGGCTTGGTCGAGTTGCTTCTTCGCCTGGGCCCATTTCTCACGCACTGCTTCAAGCTGGGCCTGGGCGTCGGCCTTTAACTCGGAGTTTTCTTGATCGACCTTGGCGGACAGGCGATCCATCTCTGATTGCATCTCCATCAACCCGCTATTCATCTTGTCGACGAATTCGGCTTTCTCGGCGTAGGCGTATTCCTTGATGGCGTGCGCTGCCTCTTTCGTTTCTGCTTTCACCTTGTCGAGCTTCACCGAAGCCTTTTCGATTGGTGTCTTCTCAGAGTCTGGCTTTGCAACCTTCGATTGGCAGCCCACCGTGAGACCGGCCGCGATGACAAGGATACTGAACAATAGGGTCTGTTTCATGGTTTTTCCTTAGTTAGTGATGAAAGCTGATGTAGCCGGTGAAATACAGCACCACGCCCACCAACAGAAGAATGGCAGCGGGGGACCAGC
>CALFHQ010000769.1 GCA_937876385.1 uncultured Pseudomonadota bacterium | reverse complement strand
GGATGCACCATAGGGCTCTCCACAAACAGCTCAGTGCGAATGGCATCCCAGGTGGTCAAAGAGTTCATCCAGCGGATGTGCTCCACCATCCCCTCGCCGGTGCGCTCCGATTCCAACAATGTCACCATCGAATCCACGGCGCCACACCGGGGGTTTGCGTCGAGGTGGGCCACCTGAATGCGCAGCCGCTCCTCATGGCAGATGTCGTCAGCGTCCATTCGAGCGATGTACGGGGTGTTCACCCCAGAAAGCCCCGCATTCAGCGCTGCCACAATCCCGCCGTGGGGAATTCGGAGGGTTTCGATGCGAGGGTCTTCCCTCGCCAGACGTTGGAGGATTTCCGGCGTCTCATCTGTGGAGCCATCGTCCACCACCACGATTCGAATGTCGGACAGGGTCTGATTGCAGAGGCTATGGAGAGCACGGGGAAGCCAAGGCGCATGGTTGTACGTGGGGAGCAAGACGGTAGTCCGGGTCATGGCTTCTCCATGAAAATCGAGATCCTCGACTCGCCGACCCTACTCAAAACCCTCAGTCAAGGCCAGGAAAACGGTGTGAAATAGGGGTTTTTCGTGCTTGTGTCCCTGCGCCGTCTCTGATAAATTACCAGGGTTTATGGGATGTACAAGTGAATCCAGGTAACGAGGGATACGATGGGAAACTCGACGTTTCTGCCGCAGCCGGGCGAACGACTCACTGACCGATTTGTTTTGCGAGAGCTCATTGGAATCGGTCCGATCTCGGGCATCTTCCGAGCCACCGATGACGCGCTGGGGCGGGATGTGGTCCTCAAGTACCTGTATGGAGGGTTGTCGGGAGCAAATCTCAAAGACATCAACCTCATGCGCCTTTACAGAGCCCGAGGATTTCTGCACAAGAACATCGTCGCCGTGCAAGACGTTTTCTGCGACGAAAACCAGTTCTTCGTGACCAAAGAAGTGATCGATGGAATCTCCCTGCGAGCCCTCCAACGAATCCGCCAGGAAAACCTCGAGCCCTTCAACAAGAAAGAGCTGGTCCACCTCGTGTTCGAAGTGTGCGAAGCCCTGCGATTCATCCACATGCTGGGAGTCAACGGGAACCTCAAACCCGAAAACATCCTCCTCACAGATACAGGACTCAAGCTGGACGATCCCTACTTCCTCGTCGGTCGGACCAGCGTTCCTCAAGAACACGGAACCTTCCCTCTGGCCGACCATTACCTGGCCCCAGAGCAACTGGAAGACGAACGCACCGAACGCAAGCAGAGCGATATTTACTCCCTGGCGCTCATCATCGGGGAAATCCTCGTTGGCAAGCCCACCAAACCGGGAATCGCCCTCAGCGACCAAGGCCCCTTCTTCTCCCCAGAGTTGGACGACATTTACATCAAGGCAACCTCCAGCCTCCCCTCGAACCGGCACGAATCCGTCTCCCTGTTCTGGGACGCCATTCGAGAAGCCTTTCGAGTTCCCGAAGACGAATTCAAAGGGGAACCGACCCCGTTGGCCTTCATCCCCCCCTCCTTGAGCGACCAGATCGAGGCATTCAAAGCCTCCCAGGGAAGTCCCTCGAAGGCCTCAAAGCCCGCTCCAGAACCCAGCGCTCCTGCACCCCACGCAGTAGAACGTCCGGCTACCACGGAAACCCCCGTGGAGTTGCCCGATATCGAACTTGAAATCGAAGTGGTGGAGCCCGGAGAACCGCAGCTTCCTGTCGAGGAAACCACCCCGGAAGAGCCCGTCGAACTGCCCGTCGAACCCTCCGTTGAAGACGTCGCCGTGCCCATGTCCGAAGAGGAAGAACAAGCCATCATTGAGGCGACTACTCCGCCCCCCCGGGAACAACCTGTGGAAGATTTCACCCCGGTGGAGGAACCGGAAGAAGAAGTCGTCCTCGAAGGCGAACCCGAAGGGGAACCCCTGGAAATGGAGCCCATGTACGACGAAGAGGAAGAGCCCGTCGACGCTCCCCCTAGCCTTGAAGGGATGGACCTGGTAGACGACGAGCGCTCCGAAGAACTCATCGGCGAAATCGAAAAGATTATCGAGGAAACCCGAGAGATCGACGAAGAGGATCTGGAAGAATCCGATTCGGCCGAGGAAGAGGAAGAGGAAGAGGAAGAGGAAGGCAAACTCATCGTCACGTTGGACTCCGGTGACGACATGGATGGAGAAATCCTGGATGCCGATGCTCCGGAGCTGACCGGCGAAGTGTTGGAGGAAGGAGAGGTTCTCTCTGGAGAAATCGTCGAAGATGGCATCATCGAAGACGAGGCAATCGAACAAGACGAAGTCGTTGAAGAAGGCGCCATTGTCGCTGACATCATCGAGGAAGACGAAGACGTCGAAGAGGGCGTCATTGTCGCTGACATCATCGAAGAAGACGAGGAAGAACCAGGCCTGAGAACCCAGATCATGGTGACCCTGGACACCACAGAATCTTCTACTCGGGGAATCGAAATCTCCCTGGGTGACGACGACGACGAGATGGCAGGGTCACGAACGGTGTCCATGGACGCCCTGTCCTTGCCCGAAATTGAAGCCCAAAAACGGGCCCAGGAAGCGCCGCCGATTTCTTTGAACAAGCCCAACGGGTTCCGCCTGGACGAGGAATACTGGAAGCTGCGCAACGTGGAAGAGGACAAGGACCTCGACGACGTCCTGGACGCCTTTGCTGCCAGCGCCGCGGGGGAAGAAGACGACGGAATCATGGTCGTTTCCGATGAACCTCGGCCCAGCGCCAAGGCGAAGAAAGAGGCGGACATTGTCGAGGTGCGGGGACAAACCCACCGAGCCACCCCACGGTCCGTCGTTCTCCCTCGAGAGAAGAAGGGGGGAAGTCTGAAGTGGGTAGTTGGCTTCGGCATCCTGGCGATCATCGCGGCCATTGCCGTGGTGTTCGTCATGGGAAACAGGAAGGAAGAGAAGAAGAAGGAGCCGGTCAAGGTCGCAAAGCTCGAGACCAAGAAGACTCCCGAAGTGCCGCTCGCAAAGGGTGAACTCGAGGCAAAAGCCGAGGCAAAAGCCCAAGAGAAGGCTGAAGCAGCAGCCAAGGCGAAGGCCGACGCCGACGCCAAAGCCAAAGCCAAAGCGGAAGTAGAAGCCAAGGCAGCAGAAGATGCAGCGGCCAAGGCGAAGGCTGAAGCAGCAGCGAAGGCCGCCGCCAAAGCCAAAGCGGAAGCCGACGCCAAAGCCCAGGCAGAAGCTCAGGCAAAGGCCCAGGCAGAAGCAGAAGGTGCTGCCAATGTTGCCCTGGAGAAGGCCCGAGGGGAAATCTCCGCCCAACTGGAAGCCATGGCTCCCCAGACCACCGCAGTGACCGCGTGGGTACAGATAGCACAGTCCACCCTGGAAGAAGTGAAGCAGGAAACCGAAGCCCTCGAGAAGCTGTCCCAGCGGGCGCAGAAACGACAGGCGGAGTGGGCCTCAACGCTGGCCGGGCTGACCCAGG
>CALFHQ010000768.1 GCA_937876385.1 uncultured Pseudomonadota bacterium | reverse complement strand
CAGCACACCTTTGGTGTGCGCCCCGAGGCGCCTTCAGCGCCACGGGGCATTGGAACCTGATTGGCCGGCAAGACACGAAATGATGGATGCGGATCCAGTGGCTGGAACCCGGGGTTGGGAACAGTGGGAGGGGTAAGGGTTTGTGGACTACGCAGTTAGCCCTCTCCCAGCAACCACTGCAACAAATACCGAACCACCGCCACGTTCATGGAGTTGCCGGCCAGGCGGTAGCGGATGGTTTGTCTCATGGATTGGGGGAAGTGGAAGGTGTTGGGGAAATGGAGGAGGCGGAGGATCTCTTTGGGGGAGAAGCGTCGCAGGTGACCGTCTTCGGTTCGAAGGTACGAGCCGGCTCTGGCCACGGCGTGACCGTATGAGGAGCCAAAGACGGCGAGGGGCTGCTGCTTTGCATCGGGGGAACTGGGCAAGGTTACAACGTCCAGTCCAAAGCGGTGCTTTTCTTCGAATTCGGGGGACACAAACAGTGCTGGATCCGGTTTTGGGTCGAGGTATTCCTTTAAAGGATAGCCTACTTGCGGCAGGGGGGACTGCGGCCCGAGGGGCTGTGTGGAGGCCAGCAGGAAGTAGCGCTGTCTTCGGTTGGGAATGCCCAATTGGGTCGGGCACAAGAGCACTTCGGCAACGTCCATTTGGAGGGAATCGAGGGTGTCCAGGAGGCGCATTCGGCTCTCTGAATCCTGGAACGGGGGGACGTTTTCGAGAAGAAAATGTCGAGGCCGAATGGAGGGAAGAAGTCCTACTATATTCAGGAAAGCCCTGGCTCTGGGATCGTCGACGTCGAGTCCCTTCCCCTTCTTTGTGTACGGTTGGCAGGGTGGGGACATGTGAAGGGAGACTTCCCCCGGTTTTCCCTTCAGCCGAATTCTTGGCGAAGAGAGATTCTGGGGAGACGGGCTGTTGTGAAAGTTGAGTTGGTAGGTCTCGTTACACAGGGCATCCTGGTCAAAAGGCTGAACCACCGTTGCGAGTCCCGGCGCGGCGGCTGCAAAGGCTCCGATTCCCGAGAAGAACTCCAGAAAAGGGGGCAAGGACGGCTTCATGGGGCGAGGGTCAAGGCCTTGTCCAAAGCAACAAAAGCCTCTGCCAGCAGTTTCGTGGGTCCTTTGTTGCATCCAGGGTCGGTGGCAGCTTGGCAGTGTGCCGTCACCTGGGACTGTGCAAGCCCCCTGATGACGCGCTGCGCATACCCCAGCGCCCCCGCTTCTGGCGTGTGTGGAAGGACTACGGCGAGGAGTCGAGGCTCGATTTCAAAGACCAAGTCGGAGCTTCGTCGAGTTTGCCTGATGAACCGGATGGCCCCGTCCTCCTCGGGTTGCGACTGGATGGACAAGAGGGCGACGCTCACGGGGAACCCGTACCGCTGTCCTCGTTGAAGTTCGGTGGCAAGGGTTCCTTCCAATGTGTCGTTCTGGAGCATGCGGCAGCACCTCAAAGTCGTTCAAGTCATCTTATGGCGGACCGACAGCGGGGTCAATTCGGTGGAGCGAATTCGGCCTCAGCAGCGGGTCCAAGCTGCCCTCATGGGGCTCTTTGGACCGCCTGCAGCGGGGGGCAAATGCCGCGCTGAGCAACTTTTTGACGCAAACGGTCAAAAAGCAGGATGCTAGGCCTTGACAAGGTGTCTTTGGGCCAGCTATTCTGCACCGGAAACCGGAGGTTCGCTCGTGCATTCAGTATTCGTCCTAGGGGCCATCATTGACCTTGATGCGTCCTTTCTTGTCCAGATTTTCCTCTTCCTGGCGCTGTTCGTCACGCTGAACATCTTGGTATTCCAGCCGATGCTCAAGCTATATGAGCGTCGCCGAGGTGAGACCGAGGGGAATGAGGAGGAGAGTCGGGAATCCAGAGAACGAGCAGAGGAGTTGGATACTGCCTACCACGCTGTCCTGGCGAAGGCGGAGGGGGAGGGAGTTGATCTCCGCAATGCGAAGCGGGACGAAGCCTTGAAAGTAGAGGCGGAGGTTCTGGCAGTGGCTCGTGTCAAGGCCAGCGAGCGTTTTGAGGCGGAGCTGGTGCGACATTCTCAGGAAGTGGACAAGGCTCGAAAGGATGCGGAGCCTGTGGTCAAACAACTAGCCGACGAAATCGTGTCTGGCCTCACGGGTCGGATGAGCGGTTCCGGTGGACAGTGAGTAACATGAAAAGAGTTCAAGGACTGTTGGTACTTCTGTTGGTGCTGTGGTCTTCTGCGGCGTTGGCTTCAGAGTCGGGTGGCCACGGCTTTTCGTTGAAGGTTCATGGATTCTATCTTCTGAACTTCATCGTCTTCGTCTGGTTGATCGTGAAGTTCACGAAGAAGCCGTTCAAAGAGACCCTGGCGAAGCGATCGGACGATTTCCAGTTTCGAGTGGCGGAAGCCCGAGCGGAGGTTACCGAAGCTCGTGAGTTGTTGGATGTTGCCACACGCAAGGCAGAGCGGGCCGAAGTCGAAGGGCAGGATTTGAAGAAGCGGTTGGAAGAAGACGGCGTCGCCTTGAAGGCAAGAATCATCGAGCGGGGACAGGCGGAAGCGTTGAAGCTGGAGCGGTCCGCCCAGATGTCGCTGGAGAGTGAGAAGAAGCGAATCAGCGCTCGATTGGAGCGTGAAATCGCTCTGGGGGCACTGGATGCGGCAGAAGCAACCCTCGTTGCTCGCAAAGGCACATTGCCTCAAGACGCGTTTGTGGGGCAGTTCGTTTCGGGTGTGGCAGCGGAAAGTCACGAGGGGGCTCAGTCATGAAAGCTGACGAAGGAATCGTTGCCCGAAGGTACGCCCGAGCCCTGATGCTCTTTGGTGACGAACATGGAAATCACGAGGGCCTCCTCGAGCAGCTCGGGACGTTGGCCGATACCCTGGTGCAAGTTCCGGTAATGGAGTCCGTGTTCCATTCCCCCCTGCTCTCAAAGAAACAGAAAAGCGAGCTTCTGGATGGTTTGAAAGGGACGCTGAAGATGGGGGACGCCATGGTCTCCTTCGTCAACGTCCTGATTCAGAAGGGTCGAACGGAATACATCGGTGCCATCCGCCTGACCTTCGAGCGTCTCTTGGACGAGAAGAAGGGTCGGGTCCGTGGCACGGTGGAGACGGCGTCGGCGGTGAACCCGATTCAGCAGCGGGAGATTCTCTTAGCGTTGTCGAAGCGGTTTGGCAAAGAAGTCATTCCTGAATTTGAAGTAAACGAAGACTTGCTGGCCGGGGTTCGGGCTCGAGTAGGGAACACCCTCCTCGATTCTTCCCTTCGGGGCAAGTTGGATGAATTGCGAGAACAACTCAAGTCCCTGTCCGAGTAAAAGGGGACTTCAGATTACTATCGACGAGAGGCGAAGATGGGTGTCAACGTAGCCGAAACCAGTCGAATCATCAAACAGTTCATCGAAGGCTCCTCGGGGAAGGTGGATACCACCGAGGTAGGCACGGTCCTGACCGTGGGTGATGGAATCGCCCGTGTCTATGGTCTGGACAACTGCATGGCCGGAGAGCTTCTGGAGTTTCCCCATTCCGTGAAGGGGATGGTGTTGAACCTGGAAGAGGACAACATCGGTGTGGCCCTCCTCGGGGAAGCAACCCGAATTAAGGAAGGGGACACGGTGAAGCGCACCGGGCGTATCGTGGAAGTTCCCGTTGGGGACGCCATGCTGGGCCGTGTGGTCAACGCCTTGGGAGAGCCCATTGACGGGCTGGGGGAGATCAAGTCCGACGAGCATCGTCGAATTGAATTGAAGGCCCCCGGCATCGTGGCTCGTCAGCCGGTGCATGAACCGCTGCAGACCGGCCTCGCCGGTGTGGATGCGATGACCCCCATCGGACGTGGACAGCGTGAGTTGATTATTGGTGACCGAGGCACGGGAAAGACGGCCATCGCAGTGGATGCCATCATCAACCAGAAGACCACCGATGTGTATTGCATCTACGTTGCCATCGGCCAGAAGCAGTCTACCGTGGCTCAGGTGGTGGACCGCCTCCAGAAGCACGGCGCCATGGAATACACCACGGTGGTGATGGCGGGTGCCTCGGAGCTGGGCCCCATGCAGTTCCTGGCAGCTTACGCCGGGTGCACCATGGGTGAGTTCTACCGAGACAGCGGCAAGCACGCCCTGGTCATCTACGACGACTTGAGCAAGCACGCTGTGGCGTACCGCCAGATGTCCCTCCTGCTTCGTCGTCCCCCTGGACGAGAAGCGTATCCCGGCGACGTGTTCTACCTTCACTCTCGTCTTCTTGAGCGAGCAGCGAAGATGAGCGACAAGATGGGTGGAGGCAGCTTGACGGCGCTTCCCATCATTGAGACCCAGGCTGGGGACGTATCGGCATACATCCCGACCAACGTGATTTCCATTACAGACGGTCAGGTCTTCCTGGAATCGGACCTCTTCTACCAGGGTGTGCGTCCGGCCATCAACGCCGGTATTTCGGTCTCTCGAGTGGGTGGAAACGCCCAGGTGAAGGCCATGAAGCAGGTGGCAGGTTCTCTTCGACTGATGTTGGCCCAGTACCGAGAGATGGCGGTGTTTGCGCAGTTCGGTTCGGATTTGGACGAGTCGACGCAGCGCCAGATCCGGCGTGGCGAGCGTCTCGTTGAGGTCTTGAAGCAGCCGCAGTACGACCCCCTTCGAGTGGGAAAGCAGGTGTTGATCCTGTACGCCGGAACATCGGACAAGGACTTCCTCTTTGACATCCCTGTTGGGAAGGTGAAGAAGTTCCAGGTCGAGCTGTTCGAGCACGTCGAAGCACGCCATTCCGATCTGTACGACCGGATTGAGGCGGCTGGAAAGCTGTCTGACGAGTTCAAAGAAGAGCTGAACACTATCATCGTCGACTTCAAGAAGAAGTTCGCGGCCTAGCGGAGACGGAAATATGGCGAATCTGAAGGCCATCAAAAAACGGATCCAAGGGGTCAGAGGAACCCAGCAGCTCACCCGAGCGATGAAGCTGGTTGCCGCAGCAAAGCTTCGCAGGGCGCAGGAAGCGGCGGTGCAACTGAGACCCTACGCGGAAGGGATTCACAACACCATCGTGCACTTGGCTCGCCGGGTGGAATCCCAGGCCCATCCCCTCCTCACCCGACGTGAGATGAAGAAGGTGATGATCCTCCTGTACTCCTCGGACCGAGGCATGTGCGGCAGCTTCAACCTCAACATTTCTCGAGAAGCAGAGGACTTCATCCGTCGGCAGGAAGAGGCCGGCGTGGAAGTGACCCTTGCCGTCATCGGAAAGAAGGGGAACGAGTATTTCCGGCGCCGAGGATACAAGGTCGTTCATCACTACCACGATCTCTTCGCCAACATCGACTACGAAGCCATAGAACCCATCGGAGAAGAGCTCTCGAAGAAGTATCTCTCGGGGGACTACGACGCGTTGTTTGTTGCCTACAACTGGTTCCGGTCGGCGGTTCTTCAGAAGGTGACCCTGACGCAGGTGCTCCCGGTGGATCTGGATTCGGAGATTGTTGAGGAAGGGGAAGAGACCCCGCACAACGATGAAGCCGACACCATCCCCCCGATTTTCGAACCGGGACGACGAGAGATTCTCGATGAGTTGTTCCCGCAGTATCTGAACATGGAAATCTACCATGCGCTGCTCGAATCGGTAGCCTCAGAAATGGGCGCCCGAATGACTGCCATGGAGAATGCGACCAGCAATGCTGAAGACTTGATAAAGCGTCTGACCCTTATCTATAACAAGGCCAGACAAGAGACGATTACGACCGAATTGATGGATATCGTTGGTGGCGCTGAGGCCATCAAGTAGGAGGAGACGAAGGATGCATCACGGCAAGGTATCTCAGGTCATTGGACCGGTGGTTGACGTCATCTTCGACGAAGGGGACCTTCCGGAGATTTACACCGCCCTCAAAGTCACGAACCCCTGGATCAACGATGAGCCGCACAACCTCGTCCTCGAGGTAGCGCAGCACATCGGCGAGAGCACCGTTCGAGCCGTGTCCATGGACACCACCGACGGGCTCGTTCGAGGGATGGAAGTGCTCAACACCAACGAACCGATCCTCATGCCGGTGGGAAAGAACACCCTGGGTCGGATCATGAACGTTGTGGGCAAACCGGTGGACGAGATGGGCCCCATCGAGACGGAGCACTTTCTCCCCATTCACCGTGAAGCTCCCAAGTTCGTCGAGCTGTCCACCGACATCCCCATGTTCGAAACGGGGATCAAGGTTGTGGACCTCCTGGCTCCCTATCCAAAAGGGGGAAAGGTGGGTCTGTTCGGCGGTGCCGGCGTGGGAAAAACCGTGCTCATCATGGAACTCATCCACAACATCGCCCAGCACCACGGTGGGGTGTCGGTGTTTGGTGGAGTTGGGGAACGAACCCGTGAAGGGAACGACCTCTGGCTCGAAATGAAGGAGTCCGGCGTTATCGACAAGACCTGTCTGGTCTACGGCCAGATGAACGAACCGCCGGGAGCCCGCTCTCGAGTGGCCCTGTCTGCCTTGACGGCTGCGGAATACTTCCGAGACGTAGAAGGGCAGGACGTGCTCCTCTTCATCGACAACATCTTCCGATTCACCCAGGCGGGTTCCGAAGTGTCCGCACTCCTCGGGCGTATGCCCTCGGCCGTGGGTTACCAGCCCACCTTGTCCGTGGAACTGGGAGAACTCCAGGAGCGAATCACCTCCACAAAGAAGGCGGCCATTACGTCGGTGCAGGCCATTTACGTGCCCGCTGACGACTTGACCGACCCGGCCCCGGCCACCACCTTCTCTCACTTGGACGCCACCACGGTGCTGTCTCGACAGATTGTGGAATTGGGCATCTATCCCGCCGTGGACCCCTTGGATTCAACCTCCCGAATTCTCGATCCGCAGGTTGTTGGAGAAGAGCACTACAGCGTGGTTCGTGAAGTGCAGCGATACCTCCAGGAGTACAAAGACCTCCAGGACATCATCGCCATTCTGGGTATGGAAGAGCTGTCGGAAGAACAGAAGACGACAGTGAACCGAGCCCGACGAATTCAGCGCTTCCTCTCTCAGCCCTTTGCTGTGGCCGAACAGTTCACCGGGATACCCGGCGCGTATGTGAAACTTGAAGACACGGTGCGTGGCTTCAAGGAGATCATCGAAGGGAAGCACGATGCTCTGCCGGAGCAGGCGTTCTACATGGTGGGGACCATCGAAGAGGCCGTGGAAAAGGCCAAGGATCTGTAGCCCATGCAACTGCGAGTCGTGACTCCCACTGAGGAGAAGGTCGATATCGAGGTAACGGAAGTGACCCTTCCGGGGATCCTCGGAGAACTGGGGATCCTTCCCGACCACACCCCGCTGATGACCGCACTGGTCGCCGGCGTCGTGCGGTACAAGGGGCCCACAGGGGACGGGTTGTTGGCCATCAATCGGGGGTTTGCAGAAATCCTCGACAACGAGGTGACTCTCCTCGTGGAGACTGCCGAACGGCCAGAGGAAATCAACGTCGAGCGTGCCGAAGCTGCCTTGAAGCGAGCCCAAGACATG
>CALFHQ010000767.1 GCA_937876385.1 uncultured Pseudomonadota bacterium | reverse complement strand
CCGGCTCATCGGGGAGTTGCTGTTCCAGCTGGAAAACAATGGCGCCTTGAGGAGCAACGGCGTATTCGAGAAACAAATCGTCTTGCAGATTGCCTTGAAGGTGGAGACGCTTTTAAAGGAGCGCACAGACGGCAAGATCCTTATGACTCGCCGGGACGACGTCAGCGTTCCCCTGGCCAGGCGCATTTTGAACGCCAACGAGTGGGGAGCCGACTTGTTTATCAGCCTCCACTGCAACTCTGCTTACTCCCAGAGCGCTCAGGGCGTTGAAGTGCTGGTTCTCTCTGACCAGGCCATGGCCGAGGAGTCCCGTCGGGTGGCCAAAGCGGCAGTCCAGCCAAAGGGTGCCTACGCAGATGCTGCCAACGCCGGCGCTGCTTCGGTGCTGAAAGACATGATGCAATTCTCCGCTAGAACCGACGCTGAACACTTTGCGCAAATCGCCCAGGAACGTCTCGTGAAGCGCACCGGGTTCAAGGACCGCGGAGTGCGTCAACTCTCTGCCGTGGTACTTCGGGGTGCCGAGATGCCCGGTGTCGTCGTTGAGTTGGGGTTTATCTCGAACCCGAAGGAAGCAGATCGTCTGACTTCAGAGCGTTATCAGTGGAGGATTGCAAAGGCCATCGTTGACGCCATCATTCGATTCGATCGGTCCCTTGAGAACGAGCGAAACCCAGAGAACCTCGCCGGAACGCAACCCACTCCCAGCAGCAAATAAACAGAAAAACTCAGGTCGACTTGCCCTTCGCCCGCGCTCGCCAGGATGCGAGGGTCTCCTCGTTTTCGGGACCGGGAACAAGGTCCAGGGAAGACTCCAGGAGGAAAATGGCGTTGCTCAGTTGCCCTTTGGAGTGAGATTGGCGGGCCTGATTTGCCAGGAATCGCGCAGCGTATTCGATACGCTCGGTGCCCATTCGCTCTTGCCGCAGCGACACCCGCTTCTCACGAACAGAGAGGAAATCAAAGGAGCGCTTGCACAGTCCCAAGATGGCTTTGCAGATAGCCACTGCTTCGTCTGAACCTGACGCCAGACTCGAGTCGGCTCCATATCGAGACAGATACGATCGGTAGGCCTGTTCCACCCGCTGGGGATGCACCGCCCAATGTAGGCTGAGGCGTTGGAAGTGGTCCATCCCCTTGAGGTCTCGATAGCGCCGCTGAAGCAGCCCTTCGATGTCCTCTTCCCCCTCTCGAGGCATCGCCTCGTCCACCCAGTCCACAAACCCGAAATGGTTCAGCATCAGCAGAAGGATGTGCAGTTCTCGAGGACGGAAGGGGGCCAGCTCCTGAATTTCTCGCAGGTTGTGGAGCCCCTTGAGCATCGTATCGACGACTTCAATCTCCTGACGTGCCAGGGACAGGGCGTTTCGTCCCATGGCGAGGTTGTCTCGGAACCTCGGGTGCATCTCTTGCCACGGAGAGACCATCTTGGCCAGAGCCTTTGTAGGCTGGTCCAGGAGGGTCTGGCGCATGAACATTGCCAGGCTGGAAGTCAGGGGAATCCGCACCGGGTCCGAGCGATGGGTGAACCCGGAACTGGGGAAAATGGCAAATTCGGAATCCACCGGGAGGTTCAGCACCTGCCGAAGGAGCTCTTCCTTCTCGGCTCGCAGGTATCGAGAGAGGATATCGAGGGACAAGATACCCTTCTGGTACAGCACGATGGCGAGGGATAATCCCTGCGCCCGACTGGTTCTGAGGTTGGCGCGAACCTGCCCGGCATTGCACCACCCTTCCTCCACCAGCACCCGACCGATGTGATCGTCGAACTGCATTCCGGGAGGGTCCACAGCCATCAGATTGCCGCTGCGAACATAGATGGAGTAGATGCCGCCGGAGGTCTCCAGCCGGACAAGCCCGGTCAGCTCGTGCCTGGCCAAAGTAGCCAACAATCGATAGTAGGTGACCCGCTCAGGAAGGTAGAACCTCTGGTCAGCCGAGAAGAACGGTTCGAGGAAAGTAGCCGGGACGGTGATGGGAATGGCCGTGCCCCCAATGATCTCAGGGGTAGCGCCTTCTGAACCACCAAATCGCGGCGCCGATTTCTCTCCAACCAGGCT
>CALFHQ010000766.1 GCA_937876385.1 uncultured Pseudomonadota bacterium | reverse complement strand
GCCGCACGCCACAGCAAGCCCCTCTTGCCCGTCGGGGACCCCGTCTGAATCAGAGTCGCTGAGGGTCGGGTTCAGTCCCAGGGCAATCTCCACGCCGTCATCAACACCGTCCATGTCACTGTCCGGGACGCTGCACGAGGTTCCCAGAGCCACCTCCTCCCCGTCGTCGAGCCCGTCCTCATCGGTATCTGCGACCATCGGATTGCACTGGTTCAAGAACAGCTCGTCACCATCCAACAGGCCGTCGTCATCGGAATCCGGGTCCTTGGGATCAGTGCCCGTCACGGACCATTCCGCACCGTCGTTGATTCCGTCCTGGTCTGAGTCCTCGAGAACGGGATTCAACCCGTTTTCGAGTTCCATCTTGTCGTCCAGACCGTCGCCATCGGTATCCGGCTTAAAAGGGTCGGTGCCTGCGAGATACTCCTCCAGGTCCGTCAAGCCGTCCAGGTCACTGTCCTGGGTGGGGTCCAAATCGGGGTCGATATCCCAGTCGGCAGGGATGTCGTAGACGATGTCGCTTCCGTGCCGATCCGTCGAAACATCCGCTATTCCATCGCCATCCTCTCCCGCCGCATCCTCCAGAGAGTCGCCCTGGACGCCATCAACACCCAAAAGGTCTTGAAATCCTACGACTTTAACGTCATTATCCAGGGAGCTCCCCCCGCAATGAGCCAGGAGCAACAGCAACACCCAAACGTGACCGAACCTCTTCAACATGCAAAAAACTCCGTTGCGGGGAATGATACCCAAAGTGTTTCGGTTTCGGAAGGATCCATTTTCCGGTATAGTCCTGCCAATTGAATCTGCTCCCCGCATCTCAAAAGATGCATTTCAATCCGGGGAGAGTTCCACTGGTTCCACAACGAGAGAAGTCTGGGAGGCTTCCATGAGTCTTGTGCATCGAGTCATTCTGTCATTCCTGGTCCTCGTGAGCGTGTCTTCATGCGGCGCTGACGGCGGAGATTCGTCCAATGCGTCGGATACCGTTCTCATCGGGAATCACGATTCAAGCTGGAATGTCCCCGATGTGCAATCTCCCGACATGCAATCTCCCGTGGACGTCGAAGAAAAAGAGCTCTCTTACCCCGATTTGGCCACAGACATCTGGGAACATCGGATAGACAACACACAACCGGAGGATTGGACCGCCCCGCAAGACGTGACTCCCCCTCCCCCGGATGACGACGAGGATGGAATCCCCAATTCCAAGGATCCCTACCCTCAAGATCCCAACGAACCAGGAACAGTGCTCCCCTGGACGGTGTACGCTCACACCTCGGGAGAGCTGTATCTGCTGGACGTCAAGCTGTACAAGGTGCAGAAGGTGGCGGACTTCGGCTGGCCTTTCCAGGGAGCCAACCACTCCATGACCGACATCGCCATCGACCGGTACGGCATCATGTACGGAATCAGCTTCGACGACTTGTACCGAGTGAATCCAAACACTGGCGCTTGCACCTACCTGGGTGCTCTGCCCGACAGTTTCAACGGACTCACCATGGTTCCCGCCGGCATCATCGACGAAACAGAAGACACGTTGGTCGCAGTCAGTCAAAGTGGCGGCTGGTACAAGTTGAGCGTAGTAGCCAACAATGTGGGTGCCCAGAAACTGGGCTCCTACTCAGGACAATACAGTTCCAGCGGCGATGTTTACTCCATCGCTGGAGTTGGAACCTTCGCCTCCGCCAACAAGGGGTCCTCCGGCGACGATTTTCTCGTCAAATTGGACCCGAATACCGGGCTCGTACAGCAGGAAATTGGTCCCATTTCCGGGTACGGCGCAGTGTGGGGCATGGCGGGTTGGACAGGGAAGGCCTTCGCCTTCGACGCAGGGGGTGACGTTCTTGTTGTGGATACCACAAACGCCAAAGTCACTGTCATCGCCGAAACCGGAAAGGCCTGGTGGGGAGCCGGAGTGAAAACAGAAATTGAAGGGGACTGAAAACAGGAGCAAATAACGTGATTCCCGATTCATTTAAGAGTGTTTTAAAGGATGGAACCGAACAGATTCTGGCGTCCATTCCCGATTCGAAAAAAGAGAGCCTTTCGAGCTTGCTTCGAAAAGCCCAGAAATTGCCCATGCCATTCCCGTTGCTGAAATTCGTGGGACGGCTGGCAGACGAGCTTCGACCCCAGGCGCCCCCCCGGGAAGCCCAGGCGCCGGACGGAGCGCAAGCCAGAGCACTGGAAGCGCTGAGAGCCCAGGCGCAAGCGACAGGCGAAGCGCGAGCAAGAGCCAAAGCCCAAGCCAGAGAAGAAGCCGAGGAAAAGGAGAGGAAGACCCAGGCGGAGGAAGAAGAGAAGGCCAAAGCCCAAGGCAGGGCCGATGCACGAGCCCGCAAAGAGGCAAAGGCAAAGGAGGAGGCCGAACTGAAGGCGGCGCAAAAAGCAGAAGCCGAACCCAAAGCCAAGACTCAGGCCAAGGCCAGGACTGAACCCAAGGCCGAGCCCAAAACTGAGCCCAAGGCCAAAGCCAAGGCCGAGCCGAAGACCGAACCCAAGGCCGAGCCCAAGGCCGAGCCCAAAACTGAGGCCAAAAGCCAGCCCCAGAAGAAAGAGAAGGGCAACGCAGCGAAGTCAGAGACGTGGAGCGAGGCCCAGTTCGAGGTTGAACCGGTGGAAGGAAAGACCCGCTTTCAGGACCTGAGCCTCCCCCCGTGTATCATGCAGGGAATCCAGGAAGCCGGTTTTGAATACTGCACCGAGATTCAAGCTCAGAGTCTTCCCCAGGCCCTGTCGGGAAGGGATGTCTTTGGAAAGGCACAGACTGGAACTGGAAAGACCGCCGCTTTCCTCTTGACCATCATGAAGCACGTCATCGACAACCCCATCACCGACCAAAAGCCGGGGTGGCCGAGAGCCCTCGTGGTGGCACCCACTCGAGAGTTGGCCATTCAAATCGACCGAGACGCCAACATGCTGGGCAAGTACTGCGACGTCACCACCTTTGCCGTCTTCGGCGGCATGGATTACGAAAAGCAGCAGACCCACGTCCAACGCAAACCGGTGGACATCATTGTGGCGACCCCGGGAAGACTCCTCGACTTCAATCGCCGTCGCGACATCAACCTGGGCAAGGTTGAGATACTCGTGATTGACGAAGCAGACCGGATGTTGGACATGGGATTCATCCCGGACATCAACGACATCGTCCGTTCGACTCCGCCAAAGGAGAAACGACAGACGCTGCTCTACGGGGCCACCCTCACGGAGCAAATCCACGAACTGGGGCGTCGCTACACGAACAATCCCCACGTCATCGAAATCGCCCCGGAGCACATCACCAACGAAGACGTAGAGCAGATCGTCTACATCGTGACCCAGCGGGAGAAACTCAACCTCTTGGTGAACCTGATCCACCAGCAGGATCTTGCCCGAGTCATCGTCTTCACGAACCGTCGAGATGAGACTCGTTGGCTCACGGATCGCCTTCGAGAATACGGTTTCAGCACCGAAATTCTCTCCGGCGACATCAACCAGAATCGCCGCCTGCGCACCCTGGACAAGTTCAAAGATGGGAAGATCCGGGTGCTGGTTGCCACCGACGTAGCCGGCCGAGGAATCCACATCGACGGCCTGAGCCACGTCATCAACTACCACCTTCCGCTCAATGCAGAAGACTATGTCCACCGCATCGGGCGAACGGGGAGAGCCGGCAGCACGGGGGTCTCAGTGAGTTTTGCGGACGAAGAAGACGGTCACCAGATTCCCATCATCGAGGCGTACATCGAAGCTCCTCTTCCCTGCACTCAGCCTCCGGAGAATTGGCTGGAGAAGCCTCCCCTGGAGCGCCGCAAGCTGTCTGAAAGTGAACGAGAGCAGCGGCCGCCAGACCCCCGTCGTCGACGCAGCGGTCCTCCGCCACGTGGCGGGAGAGGAGGAGGTGGCGGAAGTTCGGGGGGGAGACGGCGATAGCGCTAGCGATTCTCTTTCAAGACCATGTCAATGCACATGGCCGCGGCCAGAATCATCGTTCGTGCGGGGCTTTCTGAGCTTAGTTGCGGGTTCACCGTGAGGAGATAGTTGTCGGCATCGGTGAACAGCTCCTTGAGGGCACCGGAGAACTTCTTGGTGATCTTCGCCAGCTCTTCTTCGTTGGGCCCCTTGAAGGAGAATTCCCAACTGGTCCACTTGCCTTGCAGCATCCCCAGTTCCCGCTCCTCCATGTCCACGAGACGGAAGGCGCCCCCCACCGAGAGCAGCTTCTGGATGAATTGACCGACGGGTTCGTCGGCGTCGTCATAGACTGTCACTCGAGAGCGAAACAGAGCGAACCCTCGTTGCACCCGACACACCTGCTGTCCGTCGGTATCCATGACGACGACATTGAAGGGGCTCATGGTCTTCCAATCGCTGAATCGCAGCAGTTTTGTGAACCAACTGATATCCTCCCGGGTCTCCATGATTTGCCGCTGGGTATCGGGGTCCAGAATATCGTAGTAGTTGGACGCCCGAAAGGCTCCAACCCGTTCCTTCACGAAGTA
This sequence comes from uncultured Pseudomonadota bacterium, assembly GCA_937876385.1. Taxonomy (GTDB): domain Bacteria; phylum Myxococcota_A; class UBA9042; order CAIXZC01; family CAIXZC01; genus CALFHQ01. Next base: position 32 of record CALFHQ010000766.1, on the reverse strand, counting down.
GCTGTTGCTTCTCAATATCGGATGCATTGCCT
>CALFHQ010000765.1 GCA_937876385.1 uncultured Pseudomonadota bacterium | reverse complement strand
ATGAAGCATTCATGACTCCACTGAAAAAACTACCGTGCAGGTGTTCCCGCCGGAAGCCCCGGCGGAGAGCATCGCCCCCACCCGCAGTCGGCATCGTCTCGGCACTCGGCACAGCGACCATAGACACAACGGGAGTACGGGTGGGAAGAAAGCACTTGGCAATCCCAGTCACTCTCGCAGCTCTTGTTGAAGATGGAATCGCACGAGCAAGTGTAACACGGCATCTCCGAAATCTGAACCGTAGCGCACCCGTCTCCAGCACAGGACGAGGCAAGCTGCATGCACTGCGATTCATCCACAACGACGCAACGCCCCCCTCGGCAAACCGTTCCACCGTCACACTGGTCGTCATTCCAGCAATCAACGCAGTTTCCCTGGACACACACCTGGCTTGAAGGGCAGTCTCCGCCACCCTCGCACGGAGCATCTCGACACTCGGTGGTGGGGCACCCATCCGGGTCCGCAATCAGATTGAAAGAGCACGTGGCTTTGGCCGTCACCCAGGGGGAACAGTCCGGAAGAATGGCGAGGTCCTCCCCTTGATTATCTTGCACGTCATCTTGCAAGTCCCAGAGAACTTCCACGTCCAGGACACCATCCGGAAGAACATCCTCCGCGGCATCCGACAACTCAGCGCCCCGGTCCAACCTCAAATCCCCAGCCCCGCCATCCATGATGCCATCTTGAGCAATCAAGTCTCCGCTTACGCCGTTCCAGCCCACTGGGAGTCGTCCGGCGTCGCTGCTGCATGACACACCCGCCACAAATAGAGTAAGAAGCCAGATCAGATCGACGCCCAGGGTTTTGAAGTTCATTTCGATTCCTCGTGTCAGGTTCCAGTTGAGAATACTCAGTGGAACATGCTCCCACAAGAGGCAAATCCTCGACGACGTCGGGGGGAGAGGGGGGGCCTTGCCAGTATTCATCTACAACCTGCCAATGTTTCCCATAGGGCAACTTTCTAACAATTCCACCATCAGTTATTTTCGAGGCGGAGTCTCCCAAAAGGCATGCCCAAAAAGTTGCCCCCCTTCGTAATTCGGGTAAGTATGAATGCAAGAATGTGGCGGAATGACCGGATGGGGGTCCCAGGTTCCAAGCATTCAGAAGCGGGTTCTCCAACAAGTGGTGGGTTAGATGCCAAAACTGGAACAGTTGCTCGAGCGCTTCCTCGGCGCCTCGACAAAGGACTTGGTCCCCGGTCGAATCCTGGCGGTGGACGACGACACCGGGAACCTGGCTGTTCTTGAAGACCTCCTTGAGGACGAGTACGAGATCGAAATCTGCAGCGATCCCGTTGAGGCCCTGGAGATCTTCAAAAGCGGCGACTTCGACATGGTCATCACCGACCAGCGAATGCCTGAAATGACAGGGGTGGAGCTTCTCTCTCATGTCCACAAGCTGAAACCCGAAACCGTCCGAATCATCGTGTCCGCCTACGCCGACTCCAGAGAGATTCTCGCTGCCATCAACCAAGGTTCTGTTTACAGATACGTTTTGAAACCTTGGGACCCCGTGGACATCGAAAGCGTCGTCGAGCAAGGGTTGGAGCACCGCTTCCACGTTCTCGCCATTCGACGGCTGGCCGACGTGCTGGGCGCCAGAAATGATGAACTGGAAGAGGCCATCCGCAGCCTGAAAGAAGCTCAAGACCAACTCTTGCACTCCACCCAGTTGGCAACAATCGGTCAGCTCACGTCGAGCATCGCCCACGAACTCCGCAATCACCTGAGCATCGTAAAGACGTCCTACAATCTGCTCACCATGGAGGACGTCGGAGACAACGTGAAAGAGTTGATCTCTCACGGCAATCGCTCCGTGCAGACCCTCCTCGAACTGGTCAAAAACATCAACCTCTACGCACGGCGAGGGAGCTGGGACATCCAACGAGACCTGGTGGATGTCAAAGGCGTCATCGCCGATGCATCGCTGATGATCAAGATGGACCCCCGGTGCAAAAGCCGAAAGCTCCAGATCCTCATCGACAGCGACCTGCCAACCATGTCGGTGGACGGAGTAAAACTGGGACAGGTCCTGGTGAACCTGCTGCGAAATTCCCTGGAAGCGACACAGACGAACGACGAAATCACGGTCTCCGCACACTGCGATTCGACATGCCGAGAACTGGAGATTCGCGTGGAGGACAGCGGGGAGGGGATTGCGCCGGAGAATACTGAGAAGCTGTTTCAGCCTTTCTTCACGACCAAGGAGCAGGGGCTGGGACTGGGGTTGGCTATCTGCCAGAAGATCGTGCAGGCCCACGGAGGGACCCTGACGGCAGAATCGGCCAGAGGAGAGGGAACGCGAATGCGAATCCGCCTTCCCGTGACAAGTTCAAGCTGATCCCAAACGGCGCAATGCCATAGGATCATTGACGAATAGGGGCACCAAACGCCCAGGAGGCAGTCAGGATGTTTGTAAGAGACGACTTCGGCCGATTTGAGATGATTGACCCGCTGCTCACGGCAGCACCCTTTGAGAACTACGAGCACCTGAAGGGGGGTCAGGGGAAACAGATCAACTTCCGCCAGAAGCGGTACAACGTCGCCGAGATCCTGAAGGAGGTGAAGCTCCTGAACCCTCGGATGAACTGTGCTCTCTTCGATGGAGCCCTGGTTGATTTCTCCATCTCGGGAGCATTGGCCCGGGTGGACGGCCGGTTGAACGTCGAGTTCGGCGCCGAGATCCCGTCACTCTCCATCAGCATCGAGGACTCGGTCCTGTATGTCGGAAGGGCAAAGGTCGCCCACTACACGTATAACGCCGACAACGGCGCCTCCGCCCACACGATGATCGGAGTTCAACTCCTCGACCGAGTGCTCGACATGGGACGGTTCTTCAAAGTGCGGGCCATGGCGGGACTGCGACAAGAACTCACGGACACGGACAGGTCGCTGGCGGGCAACGCCATCTCACCAGCCTACCGCGAAGCGGTAAGCGACATGCTCTACCTGGTCTCCAGGTATCGTTCAGCCCTCACTCGGCAACAGCGGCAACTGCAAGATCTCGACGGCTCGGCCCGAGATTCCATGGAAATCGAACTCCTGGAGATGGCTTGGGCTCGAATGAAAGAGCCCATCAATGCCATTGAGAGTCGATTCGACGAGCTGACCTGCCCCCACTACTTCGACCTGGAATTCCGAGAGGCTTACAAGAAGTATACTCTCTCCCTGCTTACGCCCCACTTTGTCAGCGGTCCCTTCTTCTTCCGTGCATGGTACAAGCCCCTGGGCTATCCGGGCGACTATCGCGTGATGGAGCACATCTACAATCGAGATTGGGAGGGAGACAACCTGTATGCGAAGTTGATTCATCGATATGGGGTAGAACACATCCTCTCCGAAGCCGTTCGCTCTCGCCGGCGACTGCTCAAGAACTGCATCATTGACACAGTTCATGAACTGGAGAAGAGGGAGGACAATGAGCCCTGCAGAATACTCTCCCTGGGTTCAGGGCCAGCGGGTGAGCTCATTGATTTCCTGGAAGAATACCGAGGCAGCCGTCCCATTGAAGTGACTCTCATCGACCAGGACAACCGGGCGCTGGCCCTGGCCAATCAGAAGATCAGTGAGATCATTCTGAGCAGCAGTGCCTCCATCCAGGCTCACTACTACTACATCTCTTTCAGGGATCTCCTCCGGGATAGAGCGCTGTTCGACAGCGTCCCCAGCGGAGACATTGTCTATTGCGCCGGGCTGTTCGACTACTTGCGGGAGAGACAGGCCCAAGTGGTCCTCGCCGATCTGCTC
>CALFHQ010000764.1 GCA_937876385.1 uncultured Pseudomonadota bacterium | reverse complement strand
CGACCGAAAAAGGGAGTTTTCGGGGGTCGAAATCGAGAAAAGGAAAAACGAAAGGGTCTGACCCCTATGCAGCGAAATGGGGTGAATTTGGGGTATTTGGACGGAAAAGGAAAAACGAAAGGGTCTGACCCCTATGCCCCTGGGACTACCTGATGGACAGAGGATCGTCGATGGAATATAGTCTCACTGTTCCCACAATATGGGACACTTGCATTTCTTGGATATGGTGGCGTCGATGGGCTGCGCAATTGGTTGCGCTTGTTGGAGGGGAGATGAGGACGAGGAGGATGTTGCTGGCAGGTCCGGTGTTGTTTGTTGCGGTTCTGCCGTGGTTTGGTGTGGCGTGCAATTCGAGTGGTGAGAACGAGGAGCCGCTGGCTGACGTGGCTTCTGAGGTTGCTGGCGACACAAGGTTGGGGTTGGATGCAGACGAAGTGGGCATCGAGGAGAGCGGTGGGGATGATCAAACGGAGCCGAAGGATATAGAAGAGGAGGCAGTCCTGGTCAAACTGGTGCCCGAAGAGTACACGAATGAACCGATCCTCGTGGGTCAATCCGGGATGGGATTTCAGTTCGACAGCATTGTAGGGGCAGTGCAGGTTGTGAAGGATGACGACCGCTGTGCTATTCTGCACGGACAGGCACAAACCGTGCTCGTGGACACATACAAGGTAACCGATGGGAAGGAGGATCTGGGGCTCGACGGTGTGAAGTTGGTGACTTACTCCCATCAATTCGAACTGTCTCAAGGAGAGACCCTCTTCGGAAATGAGCAAGCGCTCCAGGCATCGTCGGTGGCTGTCGGAGGTTGTCCGAAGGTGCTCGTGGAAGAATCAAACACCCTTTTCGAGGGAGACTACTTCGAGGAAGGCGGTTGCAAGATTCCATTCATTGCCGATGGAGTGACCTACATGGCCGTGCTGGGGAATCTTGGTGGCTGCGCGCCGTACGAAGTCTCCCCGGGAGACGACCTGTACCTTTTCAGCCGGTACATCGAAGAGAGTGACCTGGCGTATGTCATCGTGCCGGTGTTTGTGAAGAATGGAGAAGTCTGGTCTCCTTGCGTTCCCTTGAACAACCAGTCTGTATCCGCATTTGAGGCGCAATTGGAGGGCCTGCTCTGATTGGCAAATCGAATCCAGCACGAACCAGATGGGTTTAGTGAGCGGTGGAAGGTTTAGCGTTCTCCGCCCTCGGTGTTGAATTGGCAGATCACAGCCCGCCGCTTCCACCCTCTTTTGTGTATGGGAAGAAGACTCGTTCGATGCCGTACTTCTGGCATTCGTTGACTACATCGAGGATGCGTTGGTACTCGGTTTTCTGGTCCCCTTTGATGCTGATGGAGACGTTTTGGCCACGTTCTTTGGAGAACCGTTCCAGCTCTCTCGACAGGGCATCGAGGGAGAGAAAGGGGCGGCCGGAGACCGGTTCGTTGCTGTTTTCGTCGGGGGTATAGAAGATGTAGCGGCCGTCTCGGCCGACGAACACTGTGGGTCGTTTGACTTTGGCCACGGTGCTTTGGTGATCCCCCACTGGGAGTTCGATTTGGAAGGCCTGTTCCTGGGACTTGAAGGTGGTCGACACCAGCAGGAAGATGAGCAGATTGAACACCACATCAATGAGTGGCGTAAGGTCCATCGCTGCTGACGTGGTGCGTCTTTTCAACCCCTTCTTGAGGTTCATTTGTCCCCCTCCGCAGCACCCTTGGTGGGGGTCTCAGCGGCTGTGGGGAACACCTGCTCCAGCAGTTGCAGTCCATATTCCTGGAGGGTTTCTGCGGTCTTGTCGATGCGACCCTCCAGATATCGGTAGGCCAGGAAAGCGGGGATGGCCACTGCCAAACCCGCCACGGTGGTCAAAAGGGCTTCCCAGATTCCCCCGGCCAGTTCGGCGATTTGGGGGTCGGAGACTGCGGCCACGCTCTTGAACACTTTGATCATCCCTGTGACGGTTCCCAGAAGTCCCAGCAGCGGGGTCACCGTGGCAATAGAGGAGAGGGTTCCCACGTAGCGGGACAATCTGGCCACTTCCACGCTTCCCACTTCTTCCATCCGTTCCTTGGCAGCGCTTCGCCCCTTCTTGCGGGATTGGAGACAGACCTGAATGAGGGCTCCTAAAGGGTTCTTGTGTTGCTGAGCGAGTCCCAACGCCGCGTCATAGTTGTTTTGAGTAACGAGTTCAAGGACCGTGACCGCCAGATTGGAGGGGAACACCCGGTCGGAGCGCAGGGCGATGATTCGCTCGATGAAGACGGCCAGTGCGATGACGGATGCCAGGAAGATGGGAATGATGAGGGGGCCGCCCTGCCCCATCAGTTCGAAATATTCGCTCATTTACGACTCCTTTGGGATCTCGATCACGAAGCGGGTTCCCAAACCCTGCTGGGACGTGAAGTGGATACTCCCTGAATGTTGTTCGACGATCTTCTTCACAATAGCCAGTCCCAATCCTGTTCCGTCCTTCTTCCCCTGTGTCACAAAGGATTGGAACAGGTGATCTTTGATTTCCGGCGGGATCCCGTGTCCGGTGTCGGTGAAGCTGAAGCGCAGCACGTCTCCTTCTTCTTCGACTAGAATGGTGAACGTCCCCCCGTCGGGCATTGCTTCTCGGGCGTTGCGGGCGATATTGAAGAACAGGCGCTTCAACTTCCCTTCATCGGCCCTGAACTTGCCCTTGTAATGGTTCTCGACCTTCAAAGCAATGCTTCGACCGTCGAATTCCTTCCCCAAAAGCTCCTCCATCTCTCCCAAAAACTCCTGGAGATAGATGGGGCGTTTGAAGAGTTGGGCTTCTCCTCGGGAAAAAGCAAGGACCTCTTGGGTCATGGTTTGGATGTGTTTGAACTGTTTGATGATCTCCCGGGCGTGTCTCGCTCGCTCGGTTCCTTCCTCTTCCCCCTCCATCAATTGGACATGGCCCAGGATGATGTTCATAGGAGATTTGAGATCGTGAACCACTCCAGACAAGGCCTGTCCAATGAGAGCCAGGTTGTTGGAACGAACGAGCTCTTCGTGCTGTCGCAGTCGCTCCAAAGCCACACTGATTTGCCTGGCCGTGATGCGCACAAGCTGCTCGTCCTCTTGTCCAAATCGTCCCTTCTGGCGATTCACCAGGGCGATAGCCCCATAGCTATCTCCCTGGGAGCTTAGGAGTGGCACGCAGACGAGGTTATGAATCTCTACGTCGATTTCGGGGTGGATGACGGCATCGCCACTAAAGGCACTGGGGTCGACGATGGGTTCCATAGAGCCTGCCACCTGCGCCAGCACGCCGGCGGACGCGGGGCCAGCGACGACACGAGTGCGCCGTTCGGTGCCTTGCAGATAGTAGAGTTTCACAGGAACATGGGAAGTCACCAGGGCCGCAACACACTTGCACGGAATCGCCAACCGAAGTTGTTCGAGGATATCCTTGAGGATGGAGTCACGGTCCCAGGTCTGGCTCGTGGCACCCTGTATTGTATAGAGGGTCTCCAGTCTGGAGTAGTTGCGTCGCAGACTTTCCTGTGCGTCGGCCAGTTGAAACGCCTTCTCTTGAATGTCGTTGAGGAACTTGGCGTTGACGATGGAGATTGTGGCCTGGGTGGTGATGGTAGAGAGGAGGTCGGCGTCTTCGGTTGTGAAATACTCGGTGCGCTTGTTCAACACCTGGATCACTCCCACCAACTCCCCTCGATAGGTTTTCATGGGCTGGCACAAAATGGAGCGGGTTCGAAAGCCGGTCTCCACATCCGAGGAGGGGTCGAAGCG
>CALFHQ010000763.1 GCA_937876385.1 uncultured Pseudomonadota bacterium | reverse complement strand
TCCTCGTCCTCATCAATGCACTGGCAGGTTCCGATGTTGGAGATGCCGAGGAAGGCTCCATCGACACATTCCAGGGGTGCCGCACAATCCGCCGGTTTGGCGCAGATCGGCACGCAGTGTCCGCCATCTCCATTGTCAGCGCACCGGAGGCCGTCGGCGCAGGGCAAGGGGTGAACCTGGGTCACAGAGCAAGCCTCCCCTTCCGGTTTTCCATCGGTCGCAAAGCAATCGAAGCGGCCCATCGGGGTGGCTGCGCAGGTGGCTTCTTCACCGCAATCACCTCCCTCCGGTCGGCAGTCTTTGGGGGGAGCGCATCGCTCCAGGGGGGGTGCGCATTTCTCCCAGAGGCAGGAGGCGTCCAGGGCGTGCAGTGGGAGTTGATTGCAGGAATCTTCGGCGCAGTCCCAGAGGGGGTCGAAGAGCTGCTGGGCTTCTTTGGTTCCTGTGGCAAAGCAGTCCTGTTTGCAGGGGGAGTCATCACTGCAGTTGGCCACACAGTCCATGATTTCCTCGCAGGACGCCGTTCCGGTTTCCGGGGTCGGGTCGCAGGGGGCAAAGGCGTCTGGACAGAACTTTTTGCGACACTCCTCCTGTTCTTCACCTTCGAGGCCGCTGCAGGCCAGGTATGAGCAGAAGACCAATTGATGGAACTGCATCTGGACCTCTTCAGGGGCCTTGACGAAGCAGAGCGCCTGGCACATGGAGGGGTCTTCAGCTTCGTCACAACTTCGGATGCATCGATACATTCGGTTGCACGTTCGAGTCTGGCACTTTGTGTTGTTGCAATAGCCGTTGGAGTTGCATGCTGCCGGGCACCAGCACAGCTCAGGGTCATCGATGCAGTTGGGGGCACCTTGCTCGAGATGTTCGCCGATCCAATCGGAGAACACATCCACTCGACTTTGGATGGAGGTTCCAGCGCAGGGGTTGTCGTAGGTGCCCTGCACCATGGAGTTCACGCCAACGACCTGCCATTCTCCGTCCAGTTCCAGAAATCCGGGACCGCCGGAGTCGCCAAAGCACACCCCAACCCCTTCCTCCGAGCTGCGGTAGGTCGATTCCCGCACCTTGATGATCGCAATGTTCACCGATCGTTTCTGGCTACCTCCCATCTGGTCGTCCCCGCTGGTGACGCCATAGCCCACGTAGAAGACCTCATCTCCGATGAAGGTGTCGTCCATGGTGATGTGACTGTATGGATAGGTTGGCATGCCCAGAGCCGACTCCGAGAGGTGCATCAGGGCGACGTCGTTAGGGGAGTCCAGGGGGTCGTAGTCGGGGTGAACGTAAAACCGATCTGCTTGGTAGAAGCGGGTACCCTCGGGGGGAACTCCGATGTCCGCCGGGCGCGCGTCGGGTCCGATGAGGAAGCGTGTCAAGGGGGTGAGTGGGGCCGGGTTCCCGTCTG
>CALFHQ010000762.1 GCA_937876385.1 uncultured Pseudomonadota bacterium | reverse complement strand
CGGCAAGGACGAAGAGGCGCTGAAGGAATACCGGGAAGCCGTCAAGCTGGAGCCGACGGCCATCGATGCCCACATCAACATGGGCATCCTGTTGTCCCGGATAGAGCGGTTCGATGAAGCCATTAAGGCTTACCAGGATGCTCTGAAGGTCGACTCCGGAGTCGCTGAGACCTACTACAACCTCGGGGTTGTTTACGCCAAGAAGGCGAAGGAATCCAAAGACGACGCCGAGAAGAACCGGTGGCTCAAGGAAGCCGTCACGGCCTACGAGACCGCTCTGGACAAACGTCCCACCTTCTACCGAGCGTGCTACAATCTCGCCCTGGCGTACTACACGCTGGGGAACACCGACAAGGAAATCGAGGCGTACGAACGGGCCATCGGCCTGAAGCGAGCCTACCCGGAGGCCCTCTACAACCTGGCTTATGCCTGGGAGGAGAAAGGGGATCTGGCGAAGGCGGCGGAGTACTGGAAGAGATACATCGATATCGCGTCCCGCTACGACAGCGAAAAGGACTTTGTGGAAGTGGCTCGTAAGGAGATGGCGCGAATTCAGGAACGGCAGAAGGCCGGGGGCGCCAACTAGCCCCATCCCGGAACCTCCATCCCCCGACGCCCCTTCCGGGAGCATTTGATGAAACAACCCAAGCATGTTGAACTCCTGCGGGCAATCGTCCGCTCAAGCGGCTATCTGAGCGAAACCAACAAGGGTGGCGCCCACACCGAGGTGCTGCGTATCGACCCGGAGAAGCTGACAGAGAACCTCGCGGCCTTGGGGCATCCTCAGGTCGAAGGCCCTTTCAGGCGAGAGTTGCAACAGATGGCCGAGGAGATCTCGGAGCGATTCCTCCTTAAGAAGGGGAAGACTCGTGATTTCTCTATGCAGTTGGTGGGTTCCAAGGAGAATGTCATCCCCCGGGGGCTCATCTCCTACGCCTTTGGCCCAAACGGCTACAACCTCCTGCCAACAGTCGAGAAGGTCTTGATGGACAGCTCCGAAGCGTCCAGGGAAGTTCCGTATTTCTCCGCCGGGATTCGTGGCAAGGTGCTGGCTCCCGACCTCCTGGGGAAGCTCCAGAAGGCCTACCGTTTGAAGCGTCGACCGGCGAACTTCCTGGAGCCTGAGGACGACCTCTTCATGGGGTTCCTGGACGAAGGGGAAGAGAGGAACCTCAAGCTATCCATTTACGATGTCTTGACCCGGGACGTTTACTTCAAGGGGAACGTCGCCAATTGGAAGGATCTCAAGAGCTACCAGGAGTTTGTGCGCTCCAACCCCCTCACACGGGAGATGGAGGAGAGCCTCTCTCAGTTCTTTGATGCCCCCATCACCGTGGGGATTCGAGATACCCTTCGATGGACGCTGGGAAGTCGCCACCCGGAGATGAACTGGGACGAGGCGAGACGTACCATCATGGAAGCGTTTCATCGTCACGGACACGAGAGCTTCCTCCCCGTGGAGGTCACGTACTACGCCTCCGACATGGAGATTCCAGACCGAGAAATTCAAATCATCCTGGAGATCAATGCGCGGGTCGTGCCCCGTTTTGCCCAGTCCCTTCAAGGGGCCATGATTGGCGCAGGCCTTCGGGGTCTGGATCGAAAGGAGCTGGAGAACGTCGCCCAGGAAATCCTCGAGTTCCACCACGGCTATCCCATCTTTGAAATCGAGCCGTATCAAGGAGTCCTCAGCGTATCGAGCCTCCGCATGTTGGTTCGTCTGTCCATGGCTCTGGCGGCCCTCGCCGTGGGCCTCGACGCACCCGAACAGCGAAACGTCAAGTTGGACGAGCTGGCCAAACGCCCGGGGACCCTCATCGCTGTCGTAAATCAGATGGATGAGTCTGAGCGGGAGCGCCTCTTTGCCGCTATTCAGCAGGCCCTTGAGGGGTACATCAAGACTGGAGGGGTGGAGGACGAACTGGGAACCATCTGGACCTACCGACGGGCACCGAAAACCTTCTACTCGTTCCAGGAGAATGCCTCCTACCAGGCCAGCCAGAAGGGCACCGTCGAAGAAGTCATCACCTTGGAAGACCTCCACCGGGAACCCTACAAGCAGATGCTCACTGAGGTTCCCGAGTTGTCAGAGAAGTTGACAGTCTTCTTCACACTCATCTATCGCTACTTTCGAGATACCGGTTTTGTGCCCGATCTTCGGCCCAGAAACGCCGGTCGGGATATTTTCGTGCTGGGAATCTGGGGGTATGTCTCTGACAATCTGCTGGTGGTCATCTGGCGCGACGAGAACGGAAACAAGCGCACCGACCTGAGCTTTGTCGACAACAAGGACCAGTTCAAAGAATACCGTCGCTCGGAAGACAGGCGACTCCCCGTGGGCCTCGCCAAGAACGCCGTGCGTCTCACCGGCCCACTGATTGAACCTGCCATGCTTCGCTCCATCGGGCTCTTCTCCAACCAGTGCTATGTCAATCAGCGAGGGGAGCAGAGCGCCCGAACAGACAACAACCACAGCCTCGCCTCCAAGAGTGTGGATGTGGTTCAGGAAGTCATCCACTCGGCCATCGATTACACCTTTGGCAGTGCAAAGACCGTGACCGAAGATGTCGTAGACGATGTCTTTGCCGGGGTGAAGCGCATCCTCAAGAAGAAATAGGGCGCAGGTCAGCTTTCGCCGACTTCCCCTCACGCTATTTTGTGATTTCCAGTCTGATTTGTGTGTGGAATTGATCGTTCAAGGCGCTTCGAATCTGCTCTCGGTCGGGCGACTTATCGCCAAATGGAGTGACTCGAACCACCCACATCTTTGGACCCACAGACCAGGTGACCTTTTCCACCAATCCCAGGGCAAACACTTCGGTAGCGATGTCTTGAATTCCCACCCAACGGCCGTCCAATCTTTCCATTTCGTGGACCAGACCCCGGGGAACCAGGTTCACGGTCTGGTTGAAGAAGGGGCACCCCTCTGAGTGGGCGTCCACTGCGATAGCGGTCTTCTGGCGCAACACCGGGGCAACTTCTCTTGACGTGTCTGAGACCGTCAACGCACCCAATCCCAGGGGGGAGACGGCACCGTCGGAGTCGGTCACTTCCAGGTGGAGGTGAGGAGCCGGATGAAATGCGCCGCACTGGCAACTGAACAGCGCCGTCGTAACGCCATCGGTGAGCCAATCCACCACAGTGAAGTCAAAGGCTTTCTTCATCTGGAAGGTTTGTGCCGGGGACATGGGAAGCGAGGACCCCATGTGGATGAACACTTTGATCCCGTCAACCAGGCGGTCGGCGCCGCTGGGGGACAGCTCCCGGGCTTTGGCGATCCAGGCAAGGAGGGAGTTTGCGGGGGCTGCAATGACCGACGGGTTGAGGGCCAGCAGCTGAATCGCTGCCTTTTCCGTCGGCTGCTCTTGAAGATTCAACACGGAACCACCCAGAAACCGGAGGAGACGTTCGGCCGAAGGGCCCAGAAGAGTTGCCCCCAGGGGAACGCCGTTGCACGCTGCCGGGTTGATTCGAAGGGCCGAAACGAGGTCAGGGGTTTCGGGATGGAGCAGGGCGTAAAACCCCAGATTCTGGAGGTCTCCGGTGCTGATGGCGCTTCGTGTTCCGAACTCCCCTTCCAGGAGAAAGGTTGGGGAGGCTGTGGAACGGCAAAGGAGCAAATCTCTCCACGGCACCTGGGCCGTCGCATCGACCGGGATGGGGGCGATGGAGCGGAAGGGGGGAGGCGAAGTTCCCCAGCGTTCTCGATAGAACTGAACCTGGTTGCATGCCTCTGAGAAGGCGGACTCCAGGGTCGTGGTTGCCTTGGTCAGTTTGCGTGTCAGCAGCTTCTTGCGAAGGGCGAATGGGGTCGTGGCCAACGCGGTGGCACCAAGTTTCTTGCCAAAGCTCTCAAGCACGTCACCCCTCCAAATGCACTGTCAGGAATCGAAGTGAGAGATTGTTCTCTTCATTTCTACCGCCTGGAGCCGCTGGGATCAAGCATCTCTCCGATTCTCTCCGCCATCTCCTGCTGGTGTTCGAGGTGCTCCACGAAACAGAGTCGAGTGGGCAATGTGACCCCTTCCTGATGCCTCTTCAGGTACGACTCCATGAAGTACTCGATGGCTCGCCGAGCTGGAATTCCGGCGCGTTGCCACCCCGGCAACTGCAGCACCATGCTGTTGGCTTTGAGATGAGATGCTGCATCCACAATGGTTGAAACCATGGCACGGTAGGCTTGGGTGTCGAAACGGTCTTTCTCCCCCATCCCCACGACGATGGCGTTGGAAAAGGGGAGCTTGTGGCTCACGGGGAACATCAGCTTTTCCTGGAAGTCGGCGGGGAACGAGCCGAGGACCATTCCGTGGTACAGAGGATTGGGGTCGGCGCCCTGGTCGGGGGCGAGACGAGTTCTGGAGAGGAGGCCATCCATGCGCCAATCCACCAGCCCCGCCAAACCCGTGGGTGGTTTCTCGTCGTCGAAAAGGGAGATCACCAGGAGCTCTCCGGTGACACTGTCCAGGTCTCGAAGACGGACGGGGATGAACTCAGCTTCCACAACGGGTCGTTTCATTCGCTCTCCGCCGGGGAGGTCTCTTCTTCAACTACCTGGGAGGCAGCCTCGAGAGCCGCTGCTTTGGCCTCTTCTTCCTTCGCCAACTCTTCTGGGGTGATTGCCCCGGCTTTCACTGCGTTGGCCTTCTCTTCTTCGGTCTCCGGTCCGCGAATCTCCAGCGCGATTCGGTCGAGAATCCCATTGATGAAGGAAGGGGAGTCGTCTCCGCCGTACCTCTTGGCCACTTCGATTGCTTCGTTGATACACACCTTGCGGGGGATTTCCGGGAGGTGAACGAGTTCAAAGGTGGCCAGGCGGAGGATGTTTCGGTCGACCACGGCCATTCGTTCCAGTCGCCAGTTCGTGGAGAATTCCCGAATTAGATTGTCGATATCGTCCCGGCGGGTGTTGACTCCGGTGACCAGTTTGGCAAGAAACTGATCCTCGGAGCATCCGTCCGCCATGTGCGCGTGGAAGGACTCCAGGGCACTGGCGGAATTCATCGCGTAGAAGTCCAGGGCGTAGAGAACCTGAACGGCGCTTTCGCGCAGTTTGCGTCGATTGGACATGATTGGTTCTCCAGCTACAGGTTCCTATAGAGGTTGGCCATTTCAATGGCAGCGAGGGCGCTATCGCTTCCCTTGTTGCCCGCTTTGGTACCGGCGCGCTCGATGGCCTGCTCGATGGTGTCGCAGGTCAGCACGCCGAAGGTGACGGGGCACTTCGCTTCCAGAGCCACCATGGCGACTCCCTTGGCGACTTCGCCGGCCACGTAGTCAAAATGGGGAGTTCCACCTCGAATCACGGCACCGACACAGATGATGGCGTCGTACTTCTCCGAGGCAGCGGCTTTCTTTGCCACCATGGGGATCTCAAAGGCTCCCGGGGTGCGGATGACAGTGACATCCTTTTCGTCGGCTCCGTGGCGGACCAGAGTGTCCATGACCCCCTCCAGGAGGCGGTCGGTGATGAAGTGGTTGAACCTGGCCACCACGACACCGAAGCGAAATCCTTCGGCTGTGAGAGTTCCTTCGATGGTCTTCATGTTTCTCTCCTGCGGCTTTACTCGCCCTTCCATGGAACCGGGATTGTGAACGTGCTGTAGCCCCCCGTGGTGGTCACCAACAAGGGAGGCTGCATGATGCAGTCGTGTCCGGCTTCGTTGACGTAATTGGTAGTGATCCCCGTGCCGTCAAATTCGATGACGAATTCGTTGGGTTTCTCTTTGTCGACCTTGATGTTCTGGATGACGCCGTCGCCGTAAAGGGTCAGGTCACTGACCTTGGGCCCCAGGCTTCCTTCCAATACGAAGAAGAAGTGGGCTCCCGGGCGCAAATCCACCAGCGCTCCCCGGAATTTCACGTCGACGTTGTGGTCGGGGTTCGTTCTTGTCCCGCTGAAGAAGGGACCGTCCCAGACAATCTCTTTGGACCAGGCCGTCACGAAGGCCTCGTCCTCGGAGTATTTCTTTCCGCTCTCGTCGGTGCATTGGTTTGCAATGTTGATGTTCACACTGAAGGTCGCCGTCTCCGGAACACCGGCATCCGTGAACTGCTCCCAGAAAGTCCCCAAGTCCGACAGAAACTTCTGACTGACGTCCGCCTCGGGGGTTGTGGCCATGGAGATGCCCCCAAAGGCCTGTAAGTACCCGTTGGCAGCGTCCAGAGAGGCTGCCAGGGTCTCCCCCGCCAGGAACTTTTCGAGGAACAACCGTGTGGCCTGGACCAGATCCCGGGCATCGCCACACCCCTTGAATCCAACCAGGATGCGAGCCTTGTTGTCCAAAGCGACGGGGAGCGAGTTGGTCATCTCTCCCCCCCCATTTCCGTCCCCCATCGATTCGCATGCGGCCAGCACAATGAGGCCCGGCCCGCGAAGCGGGTTGGCGTTGATGGTGTCCTTGAAGCGGTCCAGGTCGTACAGCACGTCGCCGAACAATCCGGCGTTGGCCGTCATCCCGATGGGCTTGAATACCTCATTGGTTATCGCCTCTTCCCGGACACCCTGTCCCAGCCAAACCATGGCGTCAAAGGGGTGCGAAAGGGACAAGGCGCTGTCCACGTCATCCATGGTGACATAGTTAAATGCCAGGACGTCGGTAAACGCACCAGAGCCAATGGCAGCATTTCTCACCGGGTCCAGAGACAAGACCCCCTCGGCCCAGAGAGGTCCAAAGGAGTTGAGCATGTAGAGTCGGCGCTTGTCGACGCTGATTTCCGGCAATTCGGAAGGCACGTCAGCGCCCAATTCGACGACCTCGGTGGGCTTGTCGAAGGTGTGCCCTTTCAACTGCTTCAGCAGAACCGGCAGTCCCACGCCACGGGATTCCACTGCCCCACCCGAGGCGTCGGTCCACGTCATTTGACCGTTCTCTACCTTGAAAATGGCCGACACACAATCGTCCCCAAAGCAGTGTTGGATGAGTCCCCGACGGTTGTCAGAAGTGCTCTGGGCTTCTCCCCAGAGAACTTGTGTCCCGTCATCCTGGCGAGTGAGCCCGGCGTTCATGATGCTCGTGAATCCTTCGGCCCGGAGGGCTTCCCACAGTGCCTTCAAAGTGGGGTTGGCGTCCACCTGGCCCAGGAAGTTCTCCGGTGTGAGACGGGTCATCTCATTGACGACGGGAATGGGGTCCTTCACCACGATCTGATCTTCTCCGCTGCCCTGCACATCCGACGTCGATTCCTCTCCATCCCCGCCGCCGCAACCGAAGGTCAACAACAGGGACAAAAGGACCGTGGCAGCAAACTGCAATCTCATCTTCACACTCCTCAATCAGTGAAACCGTACTGGCGCAACTTGTCCACCAGACCTCCAGAACCTCCAGCGGCCCCTCCAGTCAGCGCCTTCTCCACGTACTTGGCCAAGAGGTCCGTCTCTACGTTGACGGCATCCCCGACCTTACGAAACTGCAGGGTCGTTTCCTTCATCGTCAGCGGAATCACAGCCATGGAAATCAACCGCCCGGAGACTCCGACCACCGTCAGGCTGATGCCGTCCACGCAGATGGAACCCTTCTCTACCACGTGGCGAGCCAGGGACTCGGGAATCTCGATGGACACGGTAATGAATTCTCCCACGGGAGCCAAGCGAGACACTCGTCCCAGGCCATCCACATGGCCGCTGACGAGGTGCCCCCCCAGCCGGTCCGATAGCCGAAGAGCGCGTTCCAGGTTGACCTGGGCTCCAGGGCGCCGATGACCCAGCGTGGTTCGTCGAAGAGATTCCGGGGAGACGTCCACCGTGAACTGGCGGTGGTCGAAGGAGGTTACCGTCAAACAAGCGCCATCAACAGCGATGCTCTCGCCCACTTCCAGCCTCTCGAAAGGGGTGGAAGGTGCGATGGCCACCCGGGACCCCTGGCCCGCCGGGTGAATGGAGGCGATAACTCCGAGTCGTTGTATCAATCCGGTAAACATGCAGTCCTGCCTTTACCGACCCGCAAAAACACTTCGGATTAATACCACAGCCCTCCTTTCGTGTCGAACGGTAATCGTCCCAACCCTGCGCCTCGATGTTGCCAGATCGCATCTCCCGTTGTAAAAAGGAGGACAAAGTCGTGAAACGGGGGAGCCATGAACCGACAGCACAAACTCCTGATCGCCATCGTTTTGCTCATGGCCTGGGGAATTCCGGGTTGCAAGAAGCAGGAACTCCAGTCAACGAAGTTCAATGTCGCTTTCATTTATGTCGGTCCCGTTGGGGACGGAGGGTGGACGTACGCACACGACGAAGGGCGCAAGTACCTGGAAGCCAATGTAGAAGGAGCGCACACCGACTA
>CALFHQ010000761.1 GCA_937876385.1 uncultured Pseudomonadota bacterium | reverse complement strand
CCATGAGTCCCAGGATGGCCTCAATGGCGTTGTCGAAAAAGGAGAACGGCGTCAGCTTTTTCTCGGGAACCAAGGCATCCTCGGAGGAGAACTTCTTCCGGGCGACCAGCGCCAGGCCGATGAGTACGAGGACTACGAGGGCTGCCATGAACATGTGCGAGACGCGATTGGGAACCTGTCCCTCGAGCCAGGTCGGCTGAGCCGAGATGAGGTTGTGGACGTTGTGGACCAATCCCGGGAAGAATTGGACCAGTACCGACCAGTGTTCCCCGGTGGGCATATGCTCTGGTGCGGGAGCGTGGTATTCGGGCACCAGGCTTGACAGCGCCATGAGCGCTACCACGCCGATCCCAATCAATAGTGCCTTGTGCTTGCCTTTCATGGTTCTTCCGTGTCCGAGTTACCTGCCAACAAGAACCCCGCCAGGGTCACGCTTACGACCAGCGTGGAGATACCAACGAGAAATCCGAACAAATCAAGCTCAAGCCCTCGGACGCATAGGTAAACAACCCCTACCAATCCCGGAAACTTGATGATGAGACCGGCTCCGTAAAACAGCCGTCGTCGACTGTCTCCTTCGATGAGGTTTCTTACCAACCACACCAGGAGGAACAAGTCGAGGGACGCCACGAGGCTTCCCGCCGCAACGGCGATGGTGGCGCTCGGGCTCCACAGAATCCAGCTTGCGACAACGGCGAGAATCGCCAACGCCGCCTGGAGCAACACCGTCTGCTTCAATCGGTTGTCAGTCATCCATCTCTTTCAACGCACGTTTTACGGTGCGGTACAGGCTGTAGAAGGCCGAACCGATTCCCAGGAGTACCAGGGAATACATCATCCAAGGTTCGGTCCCCAACCAATCGTCCAACGCCTTCCCACCGAAGTAACCCAAGGAGACAGACAGGCCGAACTCCAAGCCCACAGCGGAGTAGGCCAGTGGTCCACGGGCTCTCTCCCCATAGCTTTTCCATCTCTCCCTGGTTCCCCGGGGCGATGGGTTGTTCTCGCTGTCATTTTCTTGCGACGAAGGGCGCAAGGTGTACCTATTTTCACGGTTCCGGTGTTTCAACGGGGTCAGTTTTAGCGCAAATGGCGCTGTGCGTCAACGGTTTGTCCAGGGCATTTTCAACAATCCGCGCAAAAGAAATCAAAAAGGTCCCAACGAGCCGGATTTCCGGGGTGAATGGGGCAATCATCTACTTGACCCAGAGCCCCATCATTGCTAATTCAGGGGGGACCCTAATCTTCAGGTGAACTGCCGCCTCGCCTCTCTTGGTGACGCGGGGGTACACCCTTACGGAGTCGAAATGAGCATCTTGGAATTGGCCCGAACCGGGTTCTCGAATATTGACCTTCCCGAACCCCTGAAAGAGAAGGCCCTGGGTGAACTGAAGCTGTGGTTGGAAGATCCACGTTTTAAAGGATACCGGGCTTCCATCGAGGGGATGGTGAAGCGAGGGCAGTTCGAATTGCTGGTAGACAGCTTCTATCGAATGATCGCTTTTGGTACCGGTGGACGGCGGGGATGGGTCGGTGTGGGGCCCAACCGAATTAATCCTTACACCGTCACCACCTCGGTGCAGGGGCACTGCCAGTTCCTTGACAGGCGCACCCCTGGAGGACCCTGGACAGTGGTTCTGGCATGGGACGTCCGGCGCTTCGAGGACTCCCGGAATCTGTATGACAAGGAGAACCTGCCCATTCTGAACGGATTGACTTCTCTGGACCTCGCCCAGATGGCCGCAGAAGTATACGCGGCCAACGGGGTCAAGGTGGTCATGCTGGATCCCGCAGAGGAGAGCTTTGTCTCCACACCGGAGTTGTCCTTCCATATCTACCGACTGGGTGCCCAGGGTGGACTGAACGTGTCAGCGTCCCACAACCCCCCGGACGACAACGGAGCGAAATTCTACAACGCAGCCGGAGGGCAGGAAGTTCCCCCATACGACGAAGAACTCGTCACCATCGCCTCTTCGGTCCTCGAAGCCCGAACAATGCCCTTTGACAAGGCGCTGTCCCAAGGGTTGGTGACCTACTTGACCCAGACCCAACGG
>CALFHQ010000760.1 GCA_937876385.1 uncultured Pseudomonadota bacterium | reverse complement strand
AGAAGGCCGACCCTCAGAAGGCCGAGCCGCAGAAGGCCGACCCTCAGAAGGCCGACCCTCAGAAGGCCGAACCCCAGGAAGAGGCCAAAGCCGAACCCAAGGAGGCGGAGATGGACTTCGTGCATATTCCCATGGACGAGCTACGAGTCAAGGCAGGGCGGTTTGCCCCCGTGCAGCTTCACTGGAACCAAGATGCCTTGACCCCCAAAGAGACCGAAATGGTCAAGAAGCTGGTCGAAGCGGCGAAGCAACTCGACGAGATTTTCTGGATCCAGACGGCTCCTCAGTCTCTGGAGTGGCGAAACAAGCTCGAGACCCTGGCGAAAACCAACGAGGATGCTGCGGCACTCCTGCACTATTTGAAGATCAACTACGGACCGTTCGGTCGTTTGGACGCCATGAAGCCCTTCTTGGGAGTGGACGAGAAGCCCAAAGGGGCGAACTTCTATCCCACGGACATGACCAAAGAAGAATTCGACGCCTGGGTTGCAGCCCACCCGGAAGACGCTGAATCGTTCAAGAGCAACTTCACCGTCATTCGACGAGAAGGTGACAAGCTGGTTGCGGTTCCCTACTCGAAGGCCTATGGCCCCCAACTCCAGAAGGCCCACGACCTCCTGAAGGAAGCCTCTGAATTGGCCGAGAACGAGAGCTTGAAGAGGTACTTGAGTTCCCGTGCGGATGCACTCTTGAGTGATGACTACTTCCAGAGCGACATGGACTGGATGGACCTCGATTCCTCCATCGAAGTCACCATCGGGCCCTATGAAGTCTACGAGGACGAGTTGTTTGGCTACAAGGCATCCTTTGAAGCGTTCATCACGTTGAAGGACCCTGGGGAATCAGAGAAGCTTTTGACTTTCGAGAAGTGGTTGGAGACCCTGGAGCGCAATCTCCCCATCGAAGACCAGTACAAGAACTTCGGCCGAGGAAGCAGCTCGCCGATGTTCATCGTGGACGAGATTTTCACCGCCGGGGACACCCGAGCGGGGGTTCAAACCATCGCCTTCAATCTCCCCAATGACGAGCGGGTTCGAGAGAAGAAGGGCAGCAAGAAGGTTATGCTGCGTAACGTCGGGGACGCGAAGTTCGAGAAGATTCTGACCCCCATTGCAGCGAAGGTTCTGGCGCCAGAGCTTCAGGGAATGCTTCAACCGGAGGCGTACTCGAACCACACCCTGCTTCACGAAATCAGCCACGGTCTGGGACCGGGTACGATTGTTGTGGACGGTGAGAAGACCACCGTGAACCTGGCGCTGAAGAACCTCTATCCGCATTTGGAAGAGGCCAAAGCCGATACCTTGGGGCTGTACAATGCCCTCTTCTTTATCGACGAAGGGGTCATCCAGCTTCAGAAAGTGGAAAACGGCAAACTCGTGAAGGGTGAGTTCCTGGGCAAGGAAGAGGCGAAGCGAGCGGTCGTGGCGACTTTCCTGGCCGGCATTTACCGCTCTACCCGTTTTGGTGTCGAAGAGGCCCACGGAAAGGGCAACTTGCTCATTTTCAACTACCTGCGAGAGAAGGGCGGGTTTGTTTATACCGAGTCTGGGAAAGTGACCTTTGACTACGACAAGACGGTGGCAGGGGTCAAAGAACTGGGACACGACATCTTGATGATCGAAGCCCTGGGTGACTTCGAAGGGTGCAAGGAGTTCATCGAGAAGTACACGGTGATGTCCCCCGAGATGCAGGCCTCTTTGGACTCCCTTACCGATGTTCCGGTGGACATCGAGCCCATCTATACCACCCCATAGCCGGGTTTTGGATGGTACCTCCCTTCATAGCCCGTTTCTTTAAGAGTCCTACCTGGATCGTCTGGTTGTTCCTTCTTGTTGGGCTCGTTCTCCCCTTCTTTCCCTATTTTCGAGCCATTGATTATCCCCTCTCTCTCGCCTTGACGATTGTGGCTGCCTTGGTAGCGCCGCTTTGGGGGCGTTTTGCCCTTCTGAGAGCCGAAGGCGTTGCGAAGGAGGTTGGTCGAGTAGCCGGGCTGTCTTTGTTGGCGGTAGCGGCCGGGGCCATCCCGGCGGGGGTTGCCAGTGCCTTCACGGACGTCTGTGAACCGGACTACGGGTTGCTGTTCCTCCTCATGGGGCCGGTGTCGACGATCTTTGTGGGTGGGCTGGTTGGATTGGGTCTTGCCCACCTGAAGGTTGGTTGGAAGAGCTCTGTGGCGATTCTGGCGGGGTTGGTGCTGGGGTCGTGGCTTCTGGTGTTGGGGGAGCTGCTCTGGTCTCCGGGGGTGCGCTTTTATGGGACCTTCTTCGGCCTGTACCACGGTGCCATTTACGACGAAGGGGTCTTCGTCGACGCCCCCTATTTCTGGTTGCGACTCAAGGACCTGGTCTTTGTCCT
>CALFHQ010000759.1 GCA_937876385.1 uncultured Pseudomonadota bacterium | reverse complement strand
ACAAGCCTCATCCTCGCCATCCTGGCTGGCCTTGTCTGCGTGGTCACCCTGGCCACCGGGGATGCCCTGGGCACCGTCACCTCGGGCACCTGTTGCGTTCTCTTTGGGCTTCAAGCATCGGGTCGAGAACTGTTCCCCGGCCTCAAGAAACTCCGGGAGGTTCTTCGTGACCGTCGGCGTTGACCCAAGTTCAGAGCTGATCCGGCTTCTGCTCCAAGAGCGGTCAAACCGGCGAAGGATTTACGTCACCCTGGGGGTGGTCTTGGCGGCCATGACGGGCATCCTCCTGGACGCCTTCTGGCAGCCTTGGGCGACGGCAGGAGACCGCATAGTCCCCTTCCTTGGTCTGGTAGTGGTCTGCGTTGGCGGCCTCTGGTTTGCGGACAGGTTGGCTAGAGAGAACCAGATGCTCGCTGAGAGGATTTCCGTACTGGCTGAGGGCATGGAAGGGATGGCCATCCGGGAGCTGTCCAGAGGGCAGCAGGAGGCCCTGGATGCCCAGTTCCAGCTCAACCGAAAGCTGGCCTATGTCCTGGTGGCCGTGGGGCTCATCGGGGCGCTTAGTTTGGCTGTGACCCTGGTGATGTCCACGGACAAGGTGTTGGAGAACTTCTGGGCAGGACTTGCTGTTGTCGTCGTTGGACTGGCCTGCGTGGGTCTGGCCATGTGGTGGGCGCTTCAGGGCCGGAAGATTGGAAAGCTGTTTGGGAAGGATGGCCACCTAAAAGAGAAGAAGCAGGAGAAGATCGGCAAGGACAAAGAACTCTGAAAACCCTACGGTAACAGGTTCTCGATACCTTCAGCAAAAGCCTGCTTTTCCTCCTCGGAAACACAGTGCTGAACCCAAACAGAGCACATCGTAATCCAGAGGTAGCTGGGGGTTTGGTTGTTGAGCAACCTTGCGGCCTCGGCAGGCCAGTCATGGTGGTCATCCCGTGTACTCGCACGCTCAAGAGCCGAGCGGACTGCGCCCTCGACCAAACTCAGCCTCGCGGCCAAGAATGGCACCCCGTCCGCAAGGATGTCCGTGAATACCTGAACCTCCGGTGCGAAGGTGCCTGGGAGTTTGATTGTGCCGTCCCCTGGCGCTTCATCACCATCAAGCACCCCAACAGCCCGGACGGGCAACCGATCATTGTGCGCCAACCTCCCGAGAGCCTTGACCGCGTCTGCGGGGCCAGTCTCCATGAACTTCAACCGTTCAAGCTCAATGCTCGGTTCGGCAATTCTCAGGAGTTCCTTCGCCAACTCAACGGCCTCGGTATCCTCGCAGTAGACCCACAAGTCAGGACTGTCCATGTCGTCCATTCTGTTGAGGGAATACTCCGTGCTCAACCCGTAAACGACCTCCACATCGTCCCCATTTCTTGCCAGAAATACCCGAGCATCTGGAGGGACTTCATCAAGGACATAGGGGCTGTGGGATGAAACGATGACCTGCACATGGTTCCTGCGTGCCACCCAAAGCAAGAAGTGCATCAGCCTTCTTTGTGACCGAGGGTGGAGGGATGCTTCTACCTCGTCGATGAGCACAAGTGCGGTAGTGGGAATGTTTTGGGCGAGTAGCATGAAATCCAAGGAGGATGCCTCTCCCGCTCCCTGGTGGAACTGGGAGTAGTCATCATCCCCTAGAGAAACAACACCCACCCTCCGGTTTTCGTCCGCATCGGTAGTGGCAAATCTCGCGTCATCGTATGCCCGACCGAGGATACTGCTGTAGAACTTGCGGAAGTCATCGTTGAGCTGTTCCGCTGCAACTTCGTTGGCCGTCCGCTTGGCGATCTGGCCGTACCCTATCGTGGCCTCCTTCGGCAACGTCCTTGAGATGTCTTGCCAGAAGATGGCCCTCTCAGCCCGGCCACTGCTTGGAATTCTCCATCTTCTGGTAGCTCGCCGGATCTGGTAGTTACGGTCGCCTTCGCCATGCTTCATCGAGAAGGCGAGCGTGGCGTCGGAGATCGTTTCCCAAGGCGTGTCGGGAAAAAAAGTACCCGCCAGGTAGGTATTCGCTCCGGGTAATGAGTTTGTATAGGCGCAAGCAGCCGCTTTGAGGACAGTGGATTTGCCAGATCCGTTCTCACCCGAGATCACCGTCACCGGGAATGGGAACCTGACTTGCTGCCCATTCCAGCCTCGCAGCCCTGTTATGCGAACGGACTTCAAGTACTTTGGCCACGGAGCTGTACCTGTTTTCTCTCGGATTTTTCCTACTTCTGGATGCATCGGCCACCTGCTTGGATGTCCGAAACTTTGCCTTCAACTTGAGGATTTGTCGAGGTTAGACGGTCTTGACTTATGCTTCGCCACCCACGTCGAGAAGCATGGGTTTGAGGTCTCCCCCATGCTCCACGATGGAAACCAACCCCCGAGCCATGGCCTCAGCATTCAACCTGTCCTCGGCATTCGACATATCGCCTCCAGGTAAACGAGCCTCTCCAACCAAGTGCTCACCGTCGAAGACACGAACCCGAACGTACAGCTCACCATCACACTCGGTTACCGCTACCTCGGTTCTATCCTTCGACATGGTTCTCACCTTCCT
>CALFHQ010000758.1 GCA_937876385.1 uncultured Pseudomonadota bacterium | reverse complement strand
CTACTGGGGTTGGAGCAGCAACACCTGTTACAACCGCAAGAACGCCATGGCCTACGAGGTCAACTGCAACGGCTCCGGCGCCTGCCAAGCTCCCGCTGAACTGTGCCCCACCCGAGCCATTGGTTCCGGCACGGTGACCTGCCACGCCACTTGCCAGGATGAAGTCGCCGGATCCTGCACCGGCACCACCGCCGGTGGATGTATCAACGTCAGCACCGGAACCCTGTCATGCGGCCAGGGGATCTGTGCAAACACCGTTCCCAAATGCGTTAACGGGGCTCCAAACGCCTGCACTCCCCTCCCCAGCACACCGGAGAGCTGCAACAACCTGGACGACAACTGCAACGGCGAGATTGATGAGGGGATCGCCCCGTCAGACAGCGCCATGGAACCCAACAACAGTTGCGGCTCTGCACACGACCTGGGCACCATTACCGAAGGAAGCAGCACCTCCTTCCAAGCCATTCTGGCCGAAGGGGACGTGGACTACTATCGCTTCTACGGCAAAGAGGAATCCAGCATCTGCATCCCCTTCACCGGTCAGGATTTCCCGGTGACGGTGCGGGTCACTCCTCCCACCGGGGACGACTGCACCGACATTCGAATCAAGCTGTTCAACGATAGCTGCAACTTGCTCAAACAGGTCACGGCGGGTGGTTGTGGAGTCAAAGAGTTGGTGTACGTTCATGACGGAAGCTGCACCAACGACGACTCGGAGCATTTTCGAGTGGAAGTGGACGGCTACGCCGGTGCCTGGGAATGTGCCCCCTACGGCCTCTTCATCAAGTTTGAGCAGGACTGATGACTCGCAGTCCCTTGCGCTGAATCCGCCACACCGGGTGCAACTCCGCTGCCACGACGACGTGGGGAACGGTGAGGGCCTTTTCCAACGTCTCCCCCCCTCGATAGCCGAAGGGCTCACTGCGAATATCTTCCACGATTTCCCGGTCTGCCCCTGAGCCCACGGTGACCACTCGATGGTCGTCGTGCTCTCCGTTTACGTGAACGGAGTCCCCCTCTCGGGTCAACACGTACCCACCACCGTGTGGCAACGCCACTCGACCCCTTTCCGAGGTCAACAGAAACGCCGGAAGTTCTTCTCGCAGGGTGAAAGGGACAGGCTCTCCCTGGTTGGCGTTGACGGCCCCCAGAAGCATCTTTCCGGGTTCCACGAGGCCTTGGTGGGTGGTGTTTGCGATCACTCGAAAGTTGCCAAAGGCTGTTCTGGCAAAGGCTTCCCGGCGTTCCTTTGAGAAGGCCTCCACTTCCATAAAACCCGCCTGGTAGTCCACCGCTGCCTGGCCTGTGAGACATCGAAGGGGGCCCCACGGGGTCTCTCGCACTTGCACTTGCCGGGCGAAAGTGAAGTCGGGGTGGTCGTAGTACAGGCGGTGGCGGAACTCCTTTCCCGAGCCGTGGAGGACGAACACGCAGTCGTAGCGATTCAAGCCCGTCACTCGGGAATCCCGACACCGATAGATTTGGAAGAAGTGGTTGGAGAAATCGAAGTCCCACCGGGCCACGCCGTGGGACAACTCGAGGGCTTCCGGGAGCCCTTGTTTGATTCGATTGGACACGTCGTAGATGGTGTCGCAGTCGTAGGCACCTACGAGCATTCCGCAGGCGTTGGGTTTCAAGTCCAGGATGACGAGGTCGCCCGCCCAGCGCAGGATCCCGCCGTAGGCGAATCCGGCCTTCCAGCGGGAGCGGTTTCGAGTGACGGAGAAATCGGGGGTCGCTTCGAATCGAGCATCGGGTTCGATTCCCAACTGTTCTTGCACATAGCGAATCTTGGCGAGACCATAGGGAAGGTTGGCCAGTCCCAGCCGGGCGCTGAGATCGTTCAATGGGTGACCGGTGATGGACCGTCGTCCCGTTTCGAGCGTCAAATGTGGCAAAGGATCCTCCGGGGCAAAGGGAGTCGGTTTCCCGATTACAACAGCCCAGCAAACACCCTGTCAAGCTTGACCCCAAAAGAAAATACTCGGTAGAATGCGTTTGGACCCTCAAAGTGCAGGAAATGCACCCCGACAACGGAGGCGCCATGGTTTTGATTGCACCCACCAAACGACTCTGCCTGGCCCTTGGTGTCGTGACACTTTGGGCCTCGTGCGAGCCCGATGGAAGTTGGGTAGACAAGCTCTTGGCTCAGACAGTGACGCCACAGGAATCCAGCACTGGGGCCGATGGACGGGATGTCGCTGACCCGTCCGAGTCGAAGAAAACGCAAGAAGAATCCCAGGAGGTACGGGAATGGACCCAGTGGTACTACGACGGTCCGTCGGACTCCCGTTCCCGCACCAAGGCCGCTCGAAAAGCCAAGGACGGAACGGTGAAGAACCTCTTTGCCAAAGCGGGAGTTGACTACCCTCCATCCGATCTGGTTATTGTGGGTTACAAACAGGAAGAGGAGCTTGAGGTGTGGGCGTCGTCCACGTCGAAGGAGCCGCTAAAGCGTATCGCAACCTACGGCGTTTGTGCGGCATCCGGGGCGCTGGGCCCCAAGCGAAGACAGGGGGATTATCAGGTTCCGGAGGGGTTCTACACCATCGACTTGTACAACCCTCGCAGCCGATTCTACCTTTCCATGCGCATCTCCTACCCCAACAAGGCCGATCGAATTCTGGGCCACCGTCGTGCAGGAAGCGCGATTATGATTCATGGCAACTGCGCCTCTATCGGCTGCATCGCCATTACCGACGAGCGAATCCAGGAGCTTTGGGTGATGACCGAGGACTTCCGGGAGCAGCGGGGGAAGAAGGTGGTGCAGGCCTACATGTTCCCCTCTCGAGAGTTGGATTCTTTGCTGGACGATCCAAAATGGGAGAAGCACCACACCTTCTGGCAGAACCTCAAAGAAGGACGAGACCGTTTCATGAAAACCCACCGTCCACTGCGCTACCGAATCGATCGTGCAGGGAAGTACGTCTTCCGGGATTGAATCCTTGCCTGCGATTCCGTTCGTGCCCTATACTCCCGGATGGATCATCGACACTGCGTTGTCACTATTTCGTGGAGGAGAGCATGCGACGAACCAATCGTTGGCTGGCGGTCATCGTCATGGCCTTGCTGGGTTTCACGGCCGGTTGCAAGACCGACAAAAGCCTCAGAGAAGAGCGGGACGAGGAAAAGAAGGCTGCAGCGGAGAAGAGGAAAGCAGAGAAGGCAACTGAGAATGCCGCCAATGCTGCCGAGGAAAGTCGAATCGCCGTGTTGGACGTGGAGGCGGCCCGAAAGAGCCCCGCTGTCATCGAAGACTCCATTGGAGGACTCTTCGTCAATCGAGTCGACGGAACCCGCACCGTCTCCGCAGCCCTCGAGCACGTCCTACAGATTGGCCCTGCGGCGACCCCCTACCTGGTGGAGATTCTCAAAGCCAAAGCCGGGGACGGCACCGCCGAGTGGATGCGAAAATTCGGACTCTCCAACGGGGTCCCTGAATGGAGATGGCGAACGGGAATGAGAGTCGCCCTCGTTCTGGCGCAGATTCGAGATCCCGAAGCGGCCGAGGCGATGCTCCAGGATATGGCAGAGCGCATGGGGTTGCCGGACGGACTTCCCGAAGACAAAGAGGCTCAGTGGAACGCCGTGCAGCGCAACCGAATTAAATTCGACGGTTGGGGACTGGCCTCAGTGTTCCCCAAGGACCTCCACGTTGACGCCCTGCGAATCATGCGAGACCCCAAGGTGGACGCCGAGGCTCGGTTGCAGTTGGGACTGGCCCTGGCCTTCCATTTTACCCCTGACTCGTCACTGACCCTCGCCCGGACGGTTTGGGAAGACGTCGATTTTGAAGACAAACTGGACGACGAGTTGCCACCTCCGGCCCGAACGGCGGTGTTCGTGACTCGCTTTGTTCAGCTTCTGGCCTACTCCATTGACTACGAACGCCTCCCCCTGTTTGAACGCCTCTTTGGCGAAGATATCGAGCTTACATTTGGAGACCTCGATGGATTCGAATCCGTCGCTGCCCGAATTCAAGAACCGGATGTCCAGTTGCTCCTCCTGGTTCCCCAGGCGTGCATGAAGGATCTGGCTTGCTACAAGAGCGTTCTCGAAGGAAAGGGAGGACAAGCCAAAGAGGGTGGAACCGCGTACACCCCCGCCGACGTCGACACCGGCGACGCCGACTCCGACGAGTACTTGCGAACTGTGGCTCGAACCAAGGCCGCTCTCGTCATCAGTCGATTCGATGTCACCGGCAAGGATGCCCAGGACCTCTTTGATTTCGTGGTGCAAGTCTACAAAGTCCTGCCCTACAACGACGCCGTCAACATCGACCTTCGCCGGGGACTTCTCCTTTGCTTTGAGCGATTGGGAGCCCAGAACCCCGCAAAGGCCGCAGAGGCCATGGCTGCTTTGGAAGCCCACGAAGGAACCCTGGAAGGCAACGCCCTCGTGGTCTGGAACCAGAGATTGCGTGGATTGCGTTACTTCTTCGAAGCCAAACTTCCCCAGGCCAAACCCGCCGGCCAGTAGCAAACAGGCTGCAGCCCGCAGCATCCAGCAGAAGACCGATTGCGGCCCGGACGGCTCCTACTTGTCAAAAGGGAAACTGTACTGGTTGAGTCCCAGCTCTTTCTTCATGGCGATGATCTGCTTCTGGAGATTCGGATTCACCGGAGCGCCCTTGCCTTTTCGTTCGAGCCAGGCGTCATTCTCCTTTTCTCCGGCAGTCCAGATGCGGTCGTGACCGGGGGCCTTGTCGGACTCACGCAGGGCGCTCAAGATGGTGCCGGTGATCCGCTTGAATACTTCCAGTCCCATGAAGGCTTCGATGTCGATGGCGATGAAGAAGTGCCCCAGGTGATAGGGTACACGGTTTCCATCTTCGTCGAATCCCAAGAGGCCCTTCAGGAACGCGCCGTCTTGCAAGGCCGCAGAAAGGATCTCCACCACGGTGGCATAGCCGTATCCCTTGTGCCCGCCGGTGACTTCTCCCTGGCCACCCAGAGGCACCAACGCAGCGGTCCCCTTGACGAGGTCCTTCAAGATCTGCTTGGTGTCGGTTCGGTACTCGCCGGTTCGGTCGATGACCCAACCCTCGGGGAGGTCCTTGTCCGCCCGGTCGTAGACTTCAATCTTTCCACGCTGAGAAACAGACGTCGCGCAGTCAATGACAAAGGGAAACTCGTCGTTGGAGGGGAAGCCGACGACAAAGGGGTTGGTGCCCAGCATGTTCTCCACGCCAAAGGTCGGGGCAATGGAGGGGCGGGCGTTGGTTCCCGTGATCCCGATCATTCCCGCTTCAGCGGCCATCATGCTGTAGTAGCCGCAGAATCCGTAGTGCGTGGAATTGCGGACTGCCACCATCGCCGTGCCGTACTTTTTGGCCTTGTCGATGGCCATCTGCATGGCGCGCTTGGAAGCCACCATTCCCATTCCGTCGTGGGCGTCGATGACTGCAGTGGTGGGTCCCTCTTTGAGGATCTCGAACTCAGTGACGGGGAACTGAATGCCGGCCTTGATTCGGTCGTAGTAGATGGTCTTGAGCCGCCCTACCCCGTGGGAATCAATTCCTCTCTTGTCCGCTTTAATAAGCACATCGGCGCAGGTCCGGGCGTCCTCTTCGGGGACCCCAAGCCCCTTGAAAACATCCACCATGAACTTCTCCAGAAGGTCGAACTCAATCCAGGTTACCTGTTCGTCTGGTAGCATCAGCATTCCTCCAAGGTGTCAGAGAGACGGTGCGGAGCGTCTTACTAACGCGTCGCGTTACCCATGATACCGAATCGCACTGGGAAGGCAATAGTGTTCCCAGAGGTTCAACCGCCGCACTCCGTAGACCCTTGCAGCGCGGATGCCTCAAAGGACTTGAAGACAATAGGGTATTGGGACTAGCATCGACTCTATGAGTAGATATTGCCCGAAATGCTTTCGTCGCTACGATGATTCGCTGCCGCACTGTCCTGAGGACGGCGTAACGCTCGTGAATCTCGACGCCGACGAGGTGTTGGGCAGTGTGATTGGCGGGAAGTACCGCATTGTCAGCCGTGTCGGCGCAGGCGGCATGGGAATCGTATACTTGGCAACGCAGGACATCATCGGTCGCAAGGTTGCACTGAAGGTACTCAAGAGCGAGTCCGCTCGAGACGTGAACGCTGTCAAACGATTCATCTCCGAAGCGAAGGCCATTGTCGAATTGCGAAGTCCCCACACAATCCGTCTTCTCGATTTCGGCGTCTCGGATGACGGGTTCCTCTACTACACCATGGACCTTCTGCAAGGACAGCCACTCTCCGACTACCTGAGAGAGAAGGGGCGCCTGGCGCTTGAAGAGGCAATCGCTCTTGTACTCCAGACATGCGAATCCCTGGGAGAGGCCCACTCCAAAGGAATCATCCATCGAGACATCAAGCCGGACAACCTCTTCCTTTCACCGGCGCCCCGCTGGCTGCATCTCACTGTCCTTGACTTCGGGATAGCGAAGTTGCTGGGGTCGAGCACCATTGAAACCCTGACGGAAACGGGTGCCGTGTGTGGAACTCCAGCGTACCTCAGCCCCGAGCAGATTCTGGATCAGGAGTTGACTCCCGCTGCTGATCTCTATGCACTGGCGGTGGTCTTCTATGAGATGGTCTGCGGACGTCCCCCATTCCGTTCGGAAACTCCGATTGCAACTCTGCTCCAGCACTTAAATGACCCCATCCCTCCTCTCCCCCAAGACCTGGTCGCCGACGAGACAGGCACAAAACTGGAAATGTTCTTCCGTAGGGCTCTTGCCAAATCGCCGGAACAGCGATTCCAGACGACTGGCGAGATGAAGCGCCATCTCATCGGTTTGACCTCGAGAGAGGACACAGCGGGCTCGGCAGCGATGGGCGATGAGACAGTCCGTATTGCCCCCCGCCCCGTTGCGCCGGACCTGGTGCTGCCTGCGACCCAACCCGACGTCGCCCGCCACCCCGAAACCACCGATGTGGTGAATGGCCGGGCAAGTGAGGAATCCGAAACCGTTGACTCTGAGGGAATGGACGAGGACGACACGGTGACTCAGGAGGTCCTATCGAAGCGACCCACGACCGAACAGGGCTCATTTCTTGAACAGGTCCGCCGACGAAGATTCCTGGTTCCATCTCTGGGGCTGGCTGCAATGGCCCTGCTGCTTTGGTTTTTTGTCGGCGTCTTCGAGAACAGCGGCCAGTCGGTCATGCCGGGAGAGCGCTCGGCAGACAGCTTGGACGAGCGAACTTTATTGGCTGACGTCTCTTCTGACTTGGCTTCTCCAGCAACAAGGGAAGATCCGGAGACAATCCGGCCACCTGGGGACCAAACTCTTGATGTCCGTCAAGACATGCCCCAATTGCAGGATTCCATGGTTCTGGCAGAACCTCGTGACCTGAGTAACGAGAGAAGCAGGGATTGGGAAGATGTAGCGCCGGAAGTGCCAACGTCGGACCTGAGTGACGCGGGCGATGAATCGAGTCCATCGGATGTCAATCCCGGAACAGATGTCGCTGAGAAGCCAGACAGGTTTCGTGCGGCGGACCAAATCTCCACGCCGGAAGATGTGACGGAGCGTGACATCTTAACTCCTCGAGATGTCTCACGAGTCAAGGATGTGATTTCTGTTCAGCAGCATGAACGTCATGACATTTCGCCCAAAAGGAAGAGCCCGAGGAGGGCACCCGTCAAGGACAGGCGAGCAGGCAGTGTGAAAACCAAAGACAACAAGAAGACATCGAGCCAAGAGGCCGAACAGAAGGGAGCAGATTCACCACAGAAAGAAACAGAGAAGACGACACCACACGAAGAAACAGAGAAGACGACACCACAAAAGACCGAAGGGGAGAAGGCACGAGGTTTTCCAGAGTTTCTGAAGATGACTCCCCCTTCTCATGGGCAAGAAGAAAGGTAGTGGCACGACGATTGCTGGTAGATTCGACGCGGAGACAGCAATTGAGCCGAAGGGAGGGTTGGAGATGAAGGTAGGGTTCCGGACCGCGACAAAGCACGATCGAAGCATGCCGTCGGATGTCCACTTGGTCGTCATCAGTGTACTGTTCGTTTTTTCTTGCTTGGCCTTCGGCCGGCTGACTGATGCCCAGGAGAACCATTCACTCTCAGCCGCTGAAGTTGCAAACAGCGGGGAGCAGGCGACTCGACAGTTTCAGGAAGGCAACGCAACAGAGGCTTTCGCTATCTGGGAACGGTTGTTGAAGCACGCCAACCCGGAGCACCGAAAACAGATCCTCTTCAATATGGGCAAGGCCCACTATGAGTTATCTCACTATCGGAGGGCGTGGCACTTCGTCCGGCAAGCGCAGGCGCTGGACGCGAAGGAAGAAATCCCTGCGACTCAGGCACTTGAGTTGATTGAGAGAGAGCTGAAAGGAAAGTATGTCCTGGTACACATCCGGTGTGAACCGTCAGGGGCGAAGCTGGCAGCAAAGGAGATCAACGAAGGAGAGACCATGTCCTGCCCACTCGACTGGTGGCTTGCGCCCGGCGTCCACCGCGTGACACTGTCACGCGAGGGTTGGGCCCCGCAGCTAGTCGTAGTGACCGTGGATGGCAAGGTCGAAGGTACATCTCTTGTCATGAAGATGGAACCGCCCACTCCCATTCCTTCTCCACCGGTTCGGACAGCAGATCAGCCTCACTGGCGTTCACCCTTTGGCAGTTGGGAATGGTACGTCGCTTCCGTGGGCGTCGGGCTCCTTGCGGCCGGTGGTGCTACTCACATTACAGCATTTGTTGAGACCAACAGAATCGCCGATAGTTTTCGAAACCAACCAGACACCAAGGACGTTCGCTTCCGGATCAACGAAGCCATGGAGCGAGATGTCGACCCATGGATGACCGCTACGTGGAGCCTCTATGCTTTAGGAGGGGCCGCCGTGGCTGTGGGTGTGACGGGACTGATTTGGAACGGATTGAACGAAGATGGGAATGACGGCACGGATCATGCTTCATGGTTCTTCCAACCGTCGCCCACCGGAGCCGTCCTTGGTTGGACGTTCTGACGTGAGGGGCAAAACGCGGCATCACGGAGGTGCAAAATGAGAAATTGGATAGTCGTTGTACTCGGAATTGGAGTCTGGTTGTGGTGCAGTTGCTCACCGGAGTTGACACTAGTTTCGCCGGGCGATTCCGTAATAGAAAAAGACATCGACGCAGGTTCGGACGGCCCGGATGGATTGGGGGAAGAAGAGGTGGATGTCGATAGCGGCC
>CALFHQ010000757.1 GCA_937876385.1 uncultured Pseudomonadota bacterium | reverse complement strand
TCCGTTTGGCGGTGCTAGGATGGCCGGGCAGTTGTGGTTCCAGACGTGGGAGTGAAGCATGGTGCGACGTATTCTGGGTTTCTTTAAAGCTGGTCCAGACAGCCCTCCAATCAGTGACGATCCCAAGGTAATCGAGAAGCTCTTTGAGCGAAAGCGGATGAGCGTGTTCCTTTCGGTGACTTTTGGATATGGCTTCTTCTATGTGGCTCGAATCAACTTCTCGGTGGCCAAAAGGCCTCTTCTGGATGCCGGCATCTTCGACAACACGGAGATGGGGATCATCGGCTCAGCTCTCCTGGGAGTCTACGCAATTGGGAAACTCCTCAACGGGATCCTCTCGGACCGTGCCAATATCGCTCGTTTCATGTCTACGGCCCTCTTGCTGTCAGCGGCGGTGAACCTCGTCCTCGGCAGCACCACCATGTTCTGGGCCTTCGTGTTGCTCTGGGGGCTCAACGGACTGTTTCAGTCGGTGGGTTCGGCTCCCAGCGTGGTCTCCTTGAGCCAGTGGTTCTCGAGAAGAGAGATTGGAACACGCTACGGAGTCTGGAGCGCCAGTCACGGGTTGGGAACCGCCGTGACCTTCATCTTTACATCGGTGGTGGTGGCGACCTTTGGGTGGCGCTGGGCGTTCTGGGGGCCGGGGGCCGTGTGTTTCGTAGTGGCTCTCATTATGTACAAGACCATGGCGGACCGCCCCGAGACCTATGGCCTCCCCAATGTCTCGGTGTACAAGAACGATGTCTCGGGAGAGCAGGCCGTGGGGGATACCCGCACCGTGGGGCAGCAACAGCTCGAAGTGCTCAGGAATCCAGCCATCTGGATTCTGGGTGTTGCCAGCGCGATGATGTATGTCGCTCGGTACGGTATCAACAACTGGGGACAACTCTTCTTGCAGCAAACGAAGGGATATACCCTCATCGATTCGGGCTCTATCATGGGAGCATACACCCTCGCTACGGTGGCAGGGGCTGTCTCCTCGGGGTGGATTTCAGACCGCTTCTTCAACTCCAGCCGAAACGTCCCCGCCTTGCTCATGGGGATTTTCAATATCGCATCGCTGACGGTGCTGTTCCTGGCTCCGCCGGACAACTTGTGGATTGATGTGGCAGCGCTGGTGGTCTTCGGGTTCGTGCTCGGAGGGCTCCTGGCCTACCTGGGTGGACTCATGGCAGTGGACTTGTCGTCCAAACGAGCGGCCGGCACGGCCATGGGGATGATCGGCGGCTTCAGCTACGTGGGTGCGGCGGTGCAAGACACCATCACCGGAGTGCTGTTGGATGGAAGCAAGGTTGTGGCCGAGGTGGACATGGCAGGCCGGTTCCCATCCGCTGCCGACAGTTGGGAGTGGATGCGCTCTGGAGCGGGGTATGTTGAACGCCTCGGGGTCTGCTCCCACGACGTCTATTCCTATGATTCCGCCTTCCATTTCTGGATTGGTGCCGCTGTGGTCTCCCTTCTTCTGACCCTCACCGTGTGGAACGCAAAGCCTCGTTCCTAGCTTCTCATGGCGCAATTCGCAGGGCGGTGAGCCTTGGAAAAACCTTCAAGAACATGGCTGACAGCGGCGCCACAAAGAGTAGAGCGGCGCCCGCAATAAAGGTATCAGCGAGCCCTATTCGGGAAGCCATCCCGTCGGTGAAAATCGGGGAGAGGAATTGGCCGAGGAAGAGGTGCATGGAGAGGAGCCCCAGGGCTCGCCCTCGAGTCTGCACAGGCATGGTCTCGAGGAGATACTGGTTCAATGCAGGCAGCATCAGCCCCATCCCCACGCCCACTCCAGCGGTGCCCAGGAGAATGGTGTAGAGCCCCTGGGACAAGCCCAGCATCAAGAGTCCCGATCCCATGAGAATGTAGGAAACAACGAACATCCCCGCAGGGGCGAAGTGCCGCCTGATGCGGGCGTAAGCCAGGGAAGCGAATCCTCCAGCCAAGGTGGCAGTCGAGACTGCGAGCCCTGCCATGAGCGTGGAGTTGATGTTCATCGACTTCAGCAGGAAGGGAACCTGCACGGGGACCAGATAGAACATCGCCATGGCGATGAAAGCGAGGCCATAAGCCAGCAGTGTAGGCGCCAGTGGCGGGGGCGGAACATGGCTGGCGTTTGGTTGGGCTCCTCGGCCGCTGGTTGAGCCTCCCTTCGCCCCCCGCAACCCTCGGACAAGCAGCGGAAGGACAACGATGGCCAGGCCGTATATGGCGAAGGGACTTTGCCACGAATATCCAGCGAGGAGTCCCCCCAAGTTGAGAAAAATAACCCCTCCAAATCCCATCCAGGCGGTTTGGAGACCCAGGAAGCGGTTGCGCTTCTCCCCTGCAAAGGAACTCCCGATGAGGGCCGTGCTGGTGGTCAGGATTCCCGCCACGGAAAGCCCGAGCACAGCGCGACCCAGGAGGATCATGGGGAAGGAAGAGATGAAAAAGCCGGTGGTCCCCGAGAGGGCATAGAGAAAGGTGGAGCCTATCAGCAATTTTCCCGGTCCATATCGGTCGGAGATGACCCCTGCGATGGGCGCCCCCAGAGCGATGAACAGTGCGGGGAGAGTGAGGGTCAGCTTGA
Organism: uncultured Pseudomonadota bacterium; assembly: GCA_937876385.1. Taxonomy (GTDB): domain Bacteria; phylum Myxococcota_A; class UBA9042; order CAIXZC01; family CAIXZC01; genus CALFHQ01. The sequence goes on along the minus strand of CALFHQ010000757.1, from coordinate 1,507 downwards.
CGGTTGTGGAGGTATAACCCTGGGCCGTGAAGAAAGCCAACATCTCCGGGAGGGCCGGGGACAACGTCGGGGTTGCCATGATGGACAGCGCACCTGCCATAAGGAGTGACACTTTTAGAAACGGGTTTGGTTCGTGCGTTGGATTCATCGGTTCCCCGGGCAGGTTCGGCCTCGTTCGGCACTAACCATAGTCACCGGGTTTCGGGTTTCAAGGGGTAGGGTAGGGGGGGGAAGAAGGAGGGAATCAGGGCTGGGAAGCACCGCGCATGAAGGTCTCTACGACGCGGTCCACCAGTTCCCGAAGGGGATAGCGGGAAGGGGTCTGGATCCACTGATAGCCGAAGGCGTCCACCAGTCCGATGATGGCAGTGGCGTAGAACTCGGGGTCCTTGAACAGGAGGACGTTCTCCTTGACTCCCAACTTCATGAGGTCGGTGAAGACCCCTCGATATCGCTGGTAGAACTCCCGCACGACCCGCTGGGGATAGTTGCCCAGGTCCCACTCCATCAACCCCCGCTGGGCCAGGAGGGCAGCAAAGTGCCCCTGGTTCTCTTCGGCAAAGGTGAACAGTCGGGAGATTCGTGCTCGAAGGCGCGCTTCGAAGGGAAGCTGCGGGGGCAGAGGTTCCAAAAGTGCTGCCAGGGTCTCATCCCTAATAAGGCTCAAGACGGCGGTGAAGAGGACTCGCTTGCTGTCATAGTAGCGGTAGAGGGCCGCGGCGGAGTAGCCGGCTCGCTTGGCGATACGGTCCATGGTGGTCTTCTGGTAGCCTCGTCGTGAGAATTCATAAAGTGCTGCCCTCAGTATATGTTTCCGGTTGAACTCTTCAAGTTGTGCTTTACGGTTATTGACCATGGCTGGCTCTCCAAAAACGGTGATTCGTTTTCAACAATGGAAAATCAGTCTAACGAAGGGACGTTCAATCTGCAAGTTCTCATTGCCTGGCCGGTCCCCGAGCGATATGGTGGATGGGTCACAACCAGGAATCAAAGGAGTGAACCGATGAAGGATCCACGCATGGACGAGTTGGCCGGCAGCTTGGTGAAATACAGTGTTGAATTGAACCCCGGCGAGTTGGTGTACATCGAGGTCAAAGGGATGGAAGCGCTGGAGCTGGGAAAGGCGCTGGTGGAAGCTGCCTCCAAGGCAGGCGCCGTGCCCTTCTGGTACTACAACGATGAAGACATCTCCAGACCCTTTGTGGAGCACGCCACGAAGGCGCAGTTCGAGAAGTGGGGGCAGTTCCACAAAGGAATCATGCAACAGGTGGACGCCTACATCGCCGTGAGAGGGTCGAGCAATCCGTATAACCACTCGGACCTCCCCGAGGAGAACGTGCGGGACTTCAGCGTGGCCTACTGGAACGAGGTGCACTCGGTTCGAGTTAACGAGAAGAAGTGGTGCGTCCTGCGCTTCCCCAACCCCACCATGGCGGTCCTCGCCGGCCGCTCCACTCGCTGGATGGAAGACTTCTACTACCGAGTGTGTACCTTGGATTACTCGTTG
>CALFHQ010000756.1 GCA_937876385.1 uncultured Pseudomonadota bacterium | reverse complement strand
TCTAAGTTCACACAACGATTATCTCTGGAGGGCGGCCGTGTCAAGCGCTAACTGCCTGATACGCAGAGGTCTTTCGACGATAATTCTATAGCGTTCGCGTTGTATTTGTTAGTTTGAGAATGGCTCATACACACTGCGCAAGGGTCCGGTGCCCGTGGAGTCTCTTGCGAGTCTGGCAGCGTCGGCCGGAAAAGGGGCCGCATTGCAAGGCTTGACTGGGAGGGCACCTCCCCCCTAAGATTCCAGCCACACAAAAGGAGGCTGCATGAAGCCAAGGATTCCGGTTGCGTTTTGGGTTCTGGTGTTCCTCGGTATGGGAGTTGTTCAAGGGTGCTCTGGAGAATCAGATTCCAAACTTCAGGAAATTGTGTCGGACGATGCCTCCGACACATCCGAGATCCAGGATATCGTGGGGCCCGAGATTGCCTCGGAGGTCATCCCGGACAGCGCCGAGGAGTTGGAGGAACTCGTTCCCGAGGTTGTTGAACCCGGGTGCCTGACTCCGGTTCCAACTCGAATCGTCGACAACAACCCGGATGAGACATTCGACTTGGGTCCCTACCTCATGGTTCCGACTCCGACTTCCATCGTCATCAAGTGGCGAACCCTCGAGGAGGAGGAAGGTGCAGTCCTGTTTGGAAAGGAAGGCACCGATGAATTCGAGGTTCTTGAAGGAAAGGCGTCCCTCATTCACGCCGTTTTGCTGGAAGGGTTGGAGCCGGACACTCGCTACATTTACCAGGTACGTTCCGGAGAACGAACCTCCCTGGAACACCATTTTTACACGGCGCCTAAGCCCGGTGGTTCCTTTCAATTTGCGGCCTGGGGAGACAACCAGGGTGGCACCCCCTTCTTTGACGTCGTAGATGCAGTGACAGCGGACAATCCTCACGTCATCATCGGCTTGGGGGACCATGTCCCCAACGGGCAAGTTGTAGAGCACTGGAAGGACCATTGGTTCGGACCGGCCCGGGCACTTTTCCACGAAGTTCCCCTGTTTGCGGCCATTGGAAACCATGCGTACAACGGACCGACCTGGTATGACCTCATGGAGTACCAGAAGCTCTCGGTAAATCCCAATGAGGAGACGGTTTACTCGTGGACCTACGGCAACGCTTTCTTCCTCGTGGTGGACACCAACGGGCTGTTCTTCGATGTCGGAAACATGGAGACTGACTGGTCCAAATGGATCAAGAAGGAGTTGGAATCCCCGGAGGCCAAAGCAGCCACCTGGCGCATCGCCTATGCCCATGAACCTGGGGCGGACGAGGAGAGTTGGGCCGAAGAGTGCGGCGGGGTGTTGAACACCGGCATCAGAGTATGGCTGCTTCCCCTCCTGGAGGAGCACGATTTCCACCTCTACATGGCGGGTCACGTCCACCTCTACGAACGCACGATGGTGGGCAACATCCTTCACGTCATCGGTGGGGGCGGCGGGGGTGGGCTGGAAGAATGCGAGACGCCGTCGCCGGTTTCCACGCTGTTCGTTCGTCACTTCTTCCTTCGAGGTTTGGTCGGGTGTGATTCGCTGCGACTGGAAGCTGTGGGGTTGGACGGAGAGGTATTTGATTGGGTCGAATTGGGAGCCGGAGAACCGGGAAACATCATTGACCAGGGTCCAGGCCCCAATCCCTAGTCACCACGCCAGATTTCAGTCCGGAATCATGTCATCCAGATAAGTCAGAATCTCAGGAAACATGGCGGCCGCTTCGGCGTTGAACCATTGCAACGACTCATCGCTATGGCGCAGGTAGTAGTTGAAGAAACCGATGCCGAATTGTCGAATGAGGGGGTGTGCGATTTCAGACGGCACATTGTAATCGGCACACCCGTCGTTCAAGGCGTTGTCTGCATCATCAATTCCCAGGTCGTTGGCGATATAGAGAAGGTCCAACTGACAGATATCTGAGTAAGTGAAGTGCCCGCCGGCGTTCAACTCAAAGTAGAACTTCGGGGAGGGATATTCCTTGTAAGGCTCTCTCATCTCTCCATCCGGGGGCAGCGTCTTGTCCATGGCACCTGCCATCATCATCATGGGGACGGGAAAGGTCGCTGCATCGAAGCCGAGGAGCCCCAACGGAGTGGTCGCCGGCGCCATGGGGAGAACGGCCTTTATGCGGGGGTCTGTGAACCCGAGGTTCAAGCTGGTGTAGCCACCAAAGGAGTGCCCCGAGATTCCAACTTCCGATTCGTTGATCATCCCGTACAGATCATCGTCAGGGTCTTCGTTGCGTTGGAAGACGTCATCGATGAGGGCAACGGCATCCAACGGGCGGTCGAACGCTGAGAGGATCATGTCGTCCATGTTGTACTCACCCACGAGGAGGTCATACAGGACGTTCCCCGTGTGATCCGCAGAGACAACCACGTACCCGTGGCTTGCCAGGGGAACCGTGAAGAACACACTCTGGAATCGCACTCCGTAGGCCCCGTGACTGAAGACCACCAAAGGAAACGGACCATCGGCGATTCGGGGTGGAGCGTCTCGGCTGGCATCCACTGGAATGGAGGGAAGCTGTCCCTGGTATTGCTCTACCACCGGCTTGATGTCCTCCGGGGCATCCACATAGAAATCGATGGCGTCGAAAGGGCCATCCACATACTCATCGGTGGTTGGATACCACACCTCGACTCGGATGGTGCGGGGATTTCCCAGGTGGTCCAGCAGATCCAAGCTGTAGGTTCTAACCCCCACCGGGTACGGACCGTTCACCGAGGGATCCGGCGCCCAACCGGGACCGGCGGCACACCCTTCCCCCACACACGGAACAACCTCGATCTCCTCCAAAGTGTCTTCAACGTCTTCGGAGGTCTGGTCAGCGTCATCGATGTCCACGGTGTCGTCAAGAACGACCTCAGCATCGCCAGCGCTGTCCATGGCATCCTCTGCGACCAGGTCTTTCAGAATTCCGTCGTCCTGTGCAACGCCATCAGTGAGATTCGTCGCAGTATCCTCTGCCCAATCTTGAGTATCCGTCGAAACGGCATCCATGGCGCTGTTGCCCTGAGGAGAAGGCTGCGGGTTCGATTCGATGCAGGCCACCATGAAAGCGGCCACAAGAATCCATGTGGCCACGGAAGACGGCCGAAACGAGCCCAATTCACCCTGTTTTCGCACGCCAGGAAAATTCATTGTCCCCTCCAATCGGTTGTCCGATTGTACTCTACGGCAACACCCTCCTGCAACTTCATGGGGCATAATTCCACACAAATGAATGGTCACTTTGCGATCCGACCCACCGAATTTCCCTGTTCAACGGCCGAAACCAAGGCTAGTGTTCTTGGTCGGTCGCCTGACAACCCTCTGTCCCACTGGTATTTTTTCACCGGCACTGGAGGTACCCTGATGTCAATTCTTCTCAAAGCTTCGACTGCTCTTAGCCTCATCAAATGGAAACGCAACGCAGACAAGTTCAATCTGGACTATCTCTCCTCGGAGACATCGGAGAAGTTCAAGACTGCTCGACAGGCAGCGGCCATGATTCCCGACGGTGCCGTGGCAATGTCCACGGGAATGACGGGGACGATGCGTCCGGCCATCCTTTACCGCGCCGTTCGAGAGTCCTTTCGTAAGACGGGTCACCCCAAAGGCATCACGTGGATCACGGCGGGTGGAGCGGGGGGCCGGGGTCGGGTACCGGGAACCGTAGAAGAGGTCGCTCTTCCAGGGTTGCTGTCCCATTTTCTCAGTGGGCATCTTGAAACAGCCCGCAGAATCCTGGACATGGGAGCAGACGGACAGTGCGAACTGAGCGTTCTCCCTCAGGGCACCATCGCACATCTCGCCGAAGCTCAAGGCAATGGAGAAGACTTTGTCCTTTCGAAAGTCGGTGTGGGAACCTTCATGGACCCCCGAGTGGGGTCCGGTTCCTGCGTCATTCCGGGCAAAGGCACTCAGTTCGTAAGCGTCGAAGGGGACTCTCTTCGCTACACTATGCCAAAGGTCACAGCGGCCTGCGTCATTGGCGTCGGTGCGGACTTTGAAGGGAACATCTATCAGGAGGGGGCCCCCATCCTTGCAGAATCCGCTGAGGCTGCCAGAGCCGCAAGAACCAACGGGGGGGTGGTGATCGTCACGGTGGCGAAGATTGTTCCCAAGGACCCAGCCCAAATATTCCTTCGAGCCGAAGAGGTGGACGCCATCGTCGTGAACCCGGACCAGGAAGTGGCCCTGGCCATTCCCCAGAAAAAGGCTTGGCCGGCGCTACTGCCGGGCGCCCAGGAGGATCTGGGCAAGGCCATGGAGCGCGTCAACGCCCTCAATGCTCTGGTGAAGCTCGACCCGGATCGCAGCGACGTGGACCGAATGCTCGCTCGCCAGACGGCGCAACTCTACCAGCGCGTGACGAAGCCCGGAGTCAAGTGCATCATCGGCTACGGACTTCCCCAGGAAGTGGGGCGCCTCATCGACCAGTCCGGCCTGGGCAAGGACATGACTTTCCTCATCGAAACCGGGGTCTACGGCGGAGTCCCCGCCCCTGGAATCTTTTTTGGAATGGCCTTCAACCCCGAGAAACTGGTCACCTCGGCGCAGATGTTCCATTTCTGCGAGGACAACCTGGATGTCACCATTCTCGGGATGCTTCAGGTAGATGAAGAAGGGAACGTCAACGTCTCCCGAAAGTCCGATGACCCCCGCAAGTACATCGGCCCCGGGGGGTTTCAGAACCTGGCCACGAGTGCTCGCACCATCATCTTCGTGGGAGCCTTCTCGGCTCGAAGCTCGCTGACATTGGAGGGGGGACGCCTCACCTTGAAGGAGCCTGGAATTCCCAAGTTCGTGAAGAAGGTGGACGAGGTCACCTTCTCGGCCAGAGCAGCGCTGGACGACGGCAAGTCGGTCTACTACGTGACCCCATTGGGAGCCTTCAAGCTCACCGACAAGGGGCTGGAGCTTATCCAGTTGGCGCCTGGGATCGATGTCAACAACGACCTCATTGCCAACGCCCAGATGACCCTGCAGATTCCAGAAGGGGAGATCCCCGAGTTGTCCCCGGAGATCATGACCGGCGAGCACTTTCGGCTGTCCTGGTAGCGCCTTTTTCGGTAGACTGCTCCCGATTTGAGCGGGGGAGAAGATGCCGGAGAGAAAACCACTGAACATCGTCGTTGTCGGGCGAGAAGAGGTGGGCCTCCGCTGGAGTGATTCCTACCAGCCTCACCTGGAAGAGGGTGACACGGTCTTCTGGCACTCTCCCGCACAGTTCCTTGAGGAGCGCCCTTCGTGCACATTGCTGCACATCGAGAGTGCTCCGATGGAATTCGTTCAGGCCTTCGAAGAGAATCCCTTCCCACTTCCAGACGTTCGAGTATCCCCCCACGCGGCAGCGGGCGAGCTACAGTGGCGCCATCTTGCGAGAGTTCTGACGAATAACCAGACGACTCGAATCGCCCTCCTCTCCCCGGTGTGGTACGGCCCGGAATATTCCCGCCTCCTGCGTCTCCTGGGCTCGGGACGACTGGGGGTTGTAACGCAGGTCATCGCCTCCATCCCGGCGGGTGTGCACCCTCCGGTTGTCAATCCCGAGGACCCCCTCGGAGGTCTCCCTCGTGCCCTGTTGACTATACTGGGAATGGCGGGACGTGCCCCGACGTGGGCCCAGGAATGGACGAAAGTAGATGGCGTTCTCTCAATGAACGGCACCCTCCCTGGCAGCTCCGTGGCCATGAACCTGGCTTTGGACCCCGGCGAGCCCAGGTTTTCCCTCGACCTTCGAGGTTCCCTGGGCACACTTCGTATCGTTATCGAGGAGCCCATCACCCGCCTCCTGCATCTCCCAAACGACGGTCCCCAGAAGGTTCTGGTTAAGAGCGGAGAAGACCTCCTGTTGCGCACGGCCGGAGCAGTCATCAGGGGTATGAAGGGAACTGGCAAGCGCCCTGGCGGCCCCTCCTTGACTGACACAGCGGATGCCCTCCGGCCCCTCTTTCGACTTCCGAGACCCGAAAGAAAGGTCGCTTCGGATTCCCCCGCCAGCGACGGCCAAAGAGTTGAACGCATGGTCACCGTCACGCCAGAAGGAAGCCTCGTACAAGAAGCGAAGATCCACATCGAGTCCCGCTGCAACTTTCGTTGTCCCTTCTGTTTCGAACGAACACCGGATCCCGTTGCGACCCGTCCGTCTGAATTTGAGGCGCTGTTTTCCCGGTTGGCAGCCGAAGGGGTTACCCGAGTGATCTTTTCCGGGGGAGAGCCGACCCTTCATCCCCACCTGGAGACCCTCATCCGATCGGGTCATGACGCAGGAATGACGCAGGTTTCTTTGGAGACCAATGCGCTCTTGTTCAAAGATGCCCATCGGGTGGAATCCCTCAAAGAGGCGGGGTTGAGTGACACCTTCGTCTCCTTTCACTCTCATCGAAAAGTCGATTTCGAGAAGCTGACTGGGGTTCCGGGGAGCTACAGCGACGTGATAATGGGGGTGAAGAACCTCTTGAAAGCCGGGGTTCCC
>CALFHQ010000755.1 GCA_937876385.1 uncultured Pseudomonadota bacterium | reverse complement strand
ATGATAACCACACCTGAGCCGGAGTCAGGGCCATGGCAGCGGCAGCCACCGTCGTAGCAACCGGTGGAAATCCGAGGAGACCGCCCAGGATGACGAGGGAGAGAATCGTCAAACAACCCAATACCGAGTTGGTCCGAAAGACCGTCTCTTCACTGGCACCGAAGATGGCAGTGACCAGCCCCATGAAGGTCGAATAGATTGGGCTGATGAAGCTGGTTTGTTGTGGCTCTATGTCGGGTTCCAGTAGAACTCGTAGCTGCTCAATTCCGTGTGTGTTGGGATGAATCGGAGCCATCGGGGGAACCGTAAAGCGGAGGGCGAGTCCCACCAGTACCAGGATGAGTACGAACACAGCAAACCGGTGTCGGGTGCCTTTCATAGCCTCCACAGGCGTCCGCGCCCTCCAAGGAGTGGAGGCGTCGATTGCGACGCCTCCGCCAGTCGGTCGTTCAATTTGTGAGTTATTGCACCGGAGGTTCCACCGGCTCTTCCGGGGGATCCTGGATGATGATGCTGGCCTCGCCGTAAATGAATCCCATCATGTTTTCGAGATCCTGGATGTCAATCAGCAGTTCCTTTGCCGGCAACTGGAGGTTGATGTCCCCAGGCTGGGGGTCGCCGCCTGAGCTGAGGAGATCCTGAAGGTTGATCGCCGGAAGGGCGAACGTGATGGGCTCTGCCAGTTGCTCCATGAGCATCGGAAGAGCGGTGTCCAGGAGGAGGCTGCGGAAGGTATCTTCCTTGCCCTTCCATTCGTCGTTCAAGTAGACGATGTCAAGCTCGGTGAGGGTCGGCTCGTGAATCTGGATTCCCAGCATCTGTCCCTGATCGGGGTCGTCGACGAGGATGATTTCCGCCTGGATTTCCAGGTAGAGGTACATGTGAAGGTCTACCGGCATACCCAACATCGTGAAGGATGCCTCGACATAGAAGTCGCCCAACTGGATCGTGAGCATGTCATCGTCGTTGCACGACGTGAAGGCCGGTGGAAGGAGCGGGGAGGTCATGACGTTGAGGTCGGCAACCCCGTATCCAGACAGGTCCGTTCCCAATTCGTCGAAGGTCTCACTGGTCAAGTTGAGGTGGGTCCCTCCATTGTACCAGAAAGAGTACAGCAACTGAGACACAATATCAGTGTGCGCTGCCAGGAGCAGTTTCGCCGGGTCGGTAAGATCGAAATTGAAGACCTCCGGCGTCTCAGACAGACACGAGGAGCGAGCCATGCAACCCAGGATGGTCCGGTCGACAATCTTCGGAGCGGTGATGGCCAGGTTCAACTCCAGCGTTCCCCCTTCAGCATCGAACTGGGCCGCCTGCGGCTGAATGGTGATGCTCAATGTAACAGCATTCATCCCGGGGATGAGCGGAGCGATGGGGATCTCGATGGGGGCGGAAAGCAGGTCATCCACGGACTGGGAGAGTCCGCCGATGAGGTCGGCGATGGCGCTCTCGAACTGGTCGGTGACGAGATTCTCGATGGTCCCCTGGAACAATCCAACGAGGAGATCGAGGAACCAACTGTCGACGTTCACTTCGAGGCCGTCGGTGCTTACCACGGTGTCACCATTGGAGATTGCCAACTTGTGGTTCTCGGTGACAGACAGGAACACGGTTGTGGAGACGCCGATGGAAGCAGCTTGGATCCAGCCGGTGGTGTCCCCGGGGCACCAGAACCCACCTGACACCTTGTCGATGGCGAAGAGGGCTACGATGTTGGGCACTGTGACGTCCAGCTTGATGCCGGCGTAGCTGGAGCGAATCATCAACTCGGGGTCGTCAAAGGTGACGTCGTTGATGTAGACATCGTACTGGCAACCCAACTGGTCGAGGTTGGCAGCGGGGTTGGGAATCATGTCCCCGATGTCGAGCTCCTTCAGGGTATCTTTCAGCAGCGCGCTGATGGTCGCCGTGTCCGTGGGATCTTCGTTGTAGAACAACTTGTCGTCCAGATACAGCCGCACCGAACGATTCACCGTCGTCTCCCCAGGAGCGTTGTGATCCATGGGGTAGAACTCATAAGAGAAGTAGAACGAGCGCATGGTGTTCACTTCGTTTCCGAAGGTGTCGGAAGCGAACACAGTAATCATGTTCATCCCCTGCTTTGCCTGCATGGGAACGTCAAAGGTGCCATCCTCTCCATATGCCACGTCGGTGCCGTTGATGGTGAAGGTCACTATCTCACTCACCGCTTCGTTCACGGTACCGGTGATGTGAACCGTGCTGTCACCGTCAATGGTGGCGCCCCGCTCGGGGTACTCAATGGTGACCACGGGCGCGGTTCCGTCACACCAACCTTCGATTTCGTCACATTTGGAAGAGTCTCCAACGACGCAAGAAGAAAATACGAACAGCCCTTCTACTTCGAACTGGTATTCGTCTTCGCTGATCTGGGTGATCCCTTCCATGGGATCCACGGCCACAGGCTCAATCTCACCGCCGGGAACCGGGTTGCCGTACATGTCCACAAGGCTGTATCCAACCGTCACCTGGTCTCCCACCTGGTAGGCAGGCTTCGACGGGATGAGCTTCAACGCAAGTCCTTCCGGGGCAAGAGCGAGGACAGTAAGGTCCGCACCTTCCGTATCGGACTCACCGTCAGCAGATTCACAAAGCACTTCCCAAGTGCCGGCCACGGTTCCGGAAACGGTACTACCGTTCACCGTCAACTGCTCTGGTACTGTGATGATGAGGTCTTCGGCTCCAACGGCGTTGCCGAATTCGTCCTCGGCGGTGCAGGTCACTTCCGTGGAACCACCGGCGTCGATGGTGTCCTCGGCCAGCTCCGTAATGACCGTCGTGGCAGGCCCCGCCTTGACCTGGATGGTTTCCGGGGTTTCATCAACGACGGTTCCGTCGGTGGTGCCGCAGGCGACGTCGTAGGAGCCGGTGGAGGTTGCGACGAAATCAAATCCCTCATCCCCTTCGTCGGCAGTAGCCCCGGTTGTGGGGGTAATCGCCACTTCGAGCGCCACGCCGGCTACTTCTTCATCCAGGGCGTTGGTAGCGATGCAAGTCACCGTAACCGTCTCACCCGCTCGAGCGTTGTTGGCAGAAACTTCCGTCTCCACCGACACCACCGGGGAGTCTCCCACGACGATCGTTTCCGGGGATTCGTCTTCCAGTTCGAGCTTCGCCGCCACGCAAGCAACGTCGAATTCCCCCGATTCCAGGAAGACCAACTCGCCATTCTCGAAGGTGTAAGCGTCAGTTCCCGTCACCACGATGTCGGTCTCTGCCTTCACCGGGGCGCCACCCAAAGTCACCGTGCAGGTAACCTCGATGATCCCACCGGCGACTGTCTCGTTGGTCGAGACTTCCGTTTGAATGCCGTATTCGTCCTCGCCGATGGAATCCAGCGAGCCATCGTTGCCGGATCCGTCCCCAATGACATCCTTGTCACCGTTGTTCGCCGATGTCCCAGAGTCCGTTCCACAGCCGGCAGCAATCAGGAGAGCCAAAACTGCAATCAACCTTAGAAGTTTCGTTCGCATTGCCCAAACCTCGCCCGTTGGGGTGTCATACAACCGTGCGGGAGTATACTTAGGAATTTGGAGCGATGGAAGGAGAAACCGACAGAAACCGACTATTGGCGCGACTACGCTTCCACCAGCACTGAGAGTTCCTTTGGAGTTCGCTCTCGAATCGTGATGGCACCGGCAAAACACTTCTTGGCGCAAATGCTGCACCCGATGCACAACGAGGCGTCGGTAACCGGGTACCCATCCGCTCCCATGCTGATGGCCAGATATGGGCAGCGGGTGCAGTTGCCGCACTGGACGCAGAGGTCGTTGTCCGCCTGCGAGATCCCCTTTACCGGGTTCAACGCCATGAAGTCTTCGATGGGGTTCGGGAGGGCTCTGCCGATGAGCTCTTTTACGGAGGTGATACCCCGCTGCGCCATGAGGTGGCTGAGTCCCATGTGGAGATCCTCGATGATTCCCACTCCGTACTTCGTCGCCACGGTACAGAACTGGACGGTTTCAGCTCCCAGGGCCAGGAAATCCGCCGCGGCGAGGTAGTCCATGGGACCCCCGTTGCCCGACACTTTCACTCCCATCCCCGCCACGTTGGCCAGGGTCAGGTTGCTGATGGGGGCGACCCCCGCTCCGCTCATTCCAAAGACGATGCCCTGATCCCATTCCTTCCCCTTCTCCCGGCGGAATCCCAGGGTTGGGAAGGTGTTGGCCAGGGTGACACCGGCTTTCTTGCCGGGGTATCGGTCGAGGACTTGCTTCACCGCTTCCAGGATCACGGCGATGGACGTGACAGCACCTGTCAGCTTGAACAGCTTCGGAATCTCGGGGCGGCTCGTCTCCATCACCCACTCCACAATCTTGGCTGTCATGGTGGGACTCTGGGCGACAATGTCCCCCTCGGTTCCGTCTCCACCCTGGGGACAGGAGAGGCTGAACTCCACCGCCATGGCCCCGGCGCCCTCCAGGAGGCGGCTGTTGTGCTGCCAACCCATCTTGTCCACG
>CALFHQ010000754.1 GCA_937876385.1 uncultured Pseudomonadota bacterium | reverse complement strand
AGGGCGCCAACCAGACTGTGTGCTTGTACGATTTCGATTGTGATGGAGTTGACGTCGCCGAATGCTTCGAGGCATCTCAACCGGGTGGAGACGTCGAGGTTCTGTACAACTGGTCCGGGGTGTACCTGCTTTCAGACAACATCCCCTGGGTTGTGGGAGTGCTCGAAGGGGACGTTACGGGACAATCCTGCCTGAACTACTCTCTGAAGTTCGAATTCTACAGCGTCTGTCCAGACGACAACGACCTTTGTCCCTGGGAAGATGGCTACATGCAGTAGGTGGAATCAGTCTCGATTGAAGGCGTACTCGATTGATTTCTGGATCTCTTGCGTGATGGAGTCCAAGGACGCCGAGCCGTCCAATAGCACAACCTTGGCAGTGGATGTTCTATACAGCTTCTGGTACTGCGCCCGCACCTGAGTCAGGGTGTCTTTTCGCTCGAACAGCTCTGTTCCGCTGCGAGATGCCGCAATGCGCTCCAGGGCCGTTTCCGGATCGATGTCCAGGTAGATTGTCAAATCCGGGCGGGGTGCGTAGCGGTTGATTTCGGCGACCCAATCTCCTTCGATAAGGGCTCCCTGGTAGGCCAGTGAGGAGTCAAGATAACGGTCGGAGACCACCCAGAGACCCTTCTTTAAAGCGGGGTCGATTTCTGCCTGGTAGTGGTCGAGTCGGTCGGCTGCAAAGAGGAGGGCGATGGTTTGCTGGGTGAGCGGAGCACCTCCCGCCGAGTCGGGGAGACGAACCCGCCCGGTGAGGGCGCCGCGAATGAGGGTGCCCACCGGCCCCCCCGAAGGTTCGCTGGTTCCGACTGCCTTGATTTGGCGGCTTTGCAGCCAGGAAATCAGCAGTTGCGTCTGTGTTGTCGTGCCGGAGCCGTCGATCCCTTCCAAAGCGATGAAGCGCCCTCGATTCATTGTTCCTCCTGCGAAATACAGTCCCATTGCCGAGTGTCGACCCCCTTGGGACATCGGAACTCAAACGGATCTCCGTGGAACTTCACGTTGAACTCGAACTCCCGGTAATCCACCGAGATATCGCTGTCGTTTGCGTCCTCTGGAGACTCCAGGCGCAGCCGACGAGGAACCTGCCTTCCGTCCACGTTCATTGACCCTTCGAAGGTGATCTTGTAGCGAGTCTTTCCATTCAACTCCAAACTGGCTTCCACAACCCGCTTTCCATCCGGGGCAACACGCACCGTTTGGACGTGGTCTCCCTTCTTGAGGACGAGGTGGTAGGTGCCGTCTTCGGTGGAGAACTCTACCGTCTGTTCGGCTGGATTGGTCAACAGGGGGATCTTCCCGAGAAGGAGGTTGGCCAGCAACGCGGGGTCAGAAGCCATGGGCATCTGGGAAATCTGTGGAGCGGCGCAGAGGCGGCCGGCGTGGCAGGCCTTGGCACCTCGCTCGAAGTATCCAAAGCCTTCGGAATTCACTACCAGCAAGGCCAACAGGTCATCGGTAAAGGAGAGTACTTCGAATCTGAGCTTGTCGGGGGGCTCCACCATGATGAGCACCTTCCCCTTTCGAGCCTTTCCGTCGGCATAAAACTCGATGCGCGCTTCAGCTAGAAAGGAGTCCGGCGCCTTGTCGGTGCTCAGATTCGCTGCCATTTCCAGGGGATCTTCGATGAGTGGATCGGGAAGGGCGACGCCCGGGGAGCACCCCCAAAGCACCACCAGAAGGAGAATGGGGGTAAGGGCCGTCGTTCTTCGCATGAAGCGGCTCAACTACTTCTTGTGGTTCTTGATGTGCTTGGTCCGGAAGATGTCCGGAAGGTCAGGCTCGTATCCAATGTGGCCCGCGGCCACTTCACGCAGCGCCGTAACCGCTTCTTTGTTCTTGAGATGCCGAACCATGGGTTCTGCGCCGTCTTTCAACTGTCGACAACGCTTCGATGCAAGCAGAACCAGCGCAAACCGGTTGTCGATCTTCTTGAGGCAGTCTTCTACAGTTACACGAGCCATGGATACTCCTCCTTGAAACAAGCCCCGTGATTCTATAGGATGGAGGCGCTTGGAGTCAAGTCATTTCAGCAGTTTTGGGGGGTTCGATGTCTCGTTCCGGTCATCTTGTGTTGGTTCTTGTGTTGGCAGCAACCCTCTTGTCGTGCGGCTCGGGGTTGACCGTTTCGTACCTGCGAGTCCCTGACCCGCAGGTTCCCATTCACACCGTCGTCATCCTGGAGCCCGTGACCCACTTTCGAGGTTCCACCGGCGTTGACGTGTACGAGAAGTGGATGGACCTTGCCCATCAACTGGAGAAGCAGGCCCGCGTATTTGTCGTGGGCCCGGACGAAATTCATGTCACCGCCGGCGGGGCGATTCGAGACCCGTTGCGAGACACCAACCTGTTGCAATTCTTGGGAGACAGAGGAATCAGCCGGAAGGGGGTGTTGGTCGTCACCCCGATGGTTGTGGAGTCGTGGCAGGAGGAACAGGCGGTGGTGGTGAAGGGGGAACGGCGAAAGGAACGCTCCGGTAAGATTCGAAGCGACCTCCAGGTGCGATATGAAGTCTACATCTTGAGTTCCGGGGAGCGGATTGTGTCGGCGGAGAGGAATCGCTCGGCGATTTTGGAACGGGGGCTTTCTCCTTCTGACAGGCGTCCCGATGTGACTCGGTATGTCAACCAGAGCCATCAGGAGCTTGTCACTTTGCTCCATCGAGAGCTGGGTTTGGAGACTCACGAGGGGGCCGTATGGCCCGGTTGGACGGTGTATGAGAATCCGCAAGATGCGCTGAACTACTCGGCACCCGGTTTGCCCTCAGCGATGACATCGAATCTAAAAGACGCCGATGCGGTGACGCTGGAGTTGGCCAGAAGGAGCCGACTGGAGTATCGATACAAAGAGCTGCCCAGGAGCCAGGTTCGTGCAATGACCGCTGCCGAGGCCGGGGTCACGATAGGAGAGGCGCCCCCTTGTGCGAGGCTGTTGCCGGGGGATCTGGTCACCGAGGTCAACGGAGTGAAGGTGACTCGGGAATATCAGTTGCGCCGGGAGTTTGCGTGGGGGATTTTGCGGGGGGACGGTTTGGCATTGACGGTTGTTCGGCACAAGGAGACACTCACCGTCGAGCCGTCGTGTAACTGAAAAATGGGGCTGTGCCCGGGACAATGGCGGGCAGGGGAGGATTGGTAGTCATGGAGAAGGCGTTGTTTTTCTCAAACAGCAGAAAGCGGATTTTTTTTCTGGCAGCTTCGTGCCTCTTGCTGATTGGGTGTGGAACCAGCAGCGGCGGGGCTGACATCGGCAACGACTTCATCACCCAACCGACCCTGGACGGGGGAGTGGACGGGTTCCTTCCCGACCTCGAAGGGGAA
>CALFHQ010000753.1 GCA_937876385.1 uncultured Pseudomonadota bacterium | reverse complement strand
GTCTCCCCGGCAAAGGCACCCACGCAGTCGTCGTCTCCTTCGCAGGAGAGGGTGCAGGTCTCGATCTCGTCGGGAACATTGATCTCGTCGGGGAGGTTGACCTCGTCGTCGATCTCGTCGGGGACAATCGTACCGTCATCGGGCATCGACGTTTCGTCCAAATCCACCACGTCCACGACGTCGACTTCATCCAGGGTGTCGAGGTCGGGCACATCGGTGCTATCGAGAGAAACGGCGTCCAGATCCGTCACGCCTTCATCTTTTTGCGTATCGGTCACTTCTTCGGGGTTGTTGCTTCCGCCGCTACTGCAGGCAGCGACCAGAGCCAACGACGCCAAGACCATGGACAGGCGTCCGAATACACGATAGGCAGCTTTCATCCCCTTTCCTCCCCTCATTGTGATGGGTTACCCGTGATTATCACCCGAGTACTCTACCAGCCACCTGGAGGGAAGTCAACCGAATGAAGAGGGTGCCGACTTTCCATCTAAGCCAGCATTCATGCGGTTGAACTGTCCGAACATTGAACCAAACGGAGGTCCTTGGTGGGGTCGTCGACGAGCCCGTTGGTCGGAAGCCAATCGACCCAATCCGTAACAATTCCAATGTTTACCTTTGTGAGTGTTTCGTGTATGATGCGGTGTGTTTTCGAACGTCAAGGGAGGCGAGGGTACGATGCGTTGTCTGGTTTTCAGGGCCAGGGTCACGTTTGTGGCCATCATAGTGTTGGGTTTTGTGGGATGCGGTGGAGGAAACGACGGGAGCGAAGACGATGTTCATTTCATCGGGATGGACACGGGAAACAATACGAAGTCCGACGCCGTGACCGAGAAGGATGTTCCTCAGATTGGGTGCCAGTCCGCCGGCGATTGCCCGGCGGAGCTTCCTTATTGTGAGTTCAACTCGAGCACTTGCGTGGCGTGCAAACAGAACGAGCATTGCCCCGCCGTTACGCCGTACTGCAACCCGGCCAGGCACGAGTGCGTCGAGTGTGTCATGGACAACCACTGCCCCGTGGAGAAATCCAACTGCCTTGAGGGAGTTTGCAGCCAGAAGGCGTGTTTCCCGGGAAAGGCGACATGCGTGGGCAATACTGTGCACATCTGCTCGGAGGACGGGCTGGATCCCAACGCCCAGATCCTTGAGTGTGGGGACGGCAAGTGCATCAGCGGCGCATGCGTCCAATGCACCCCAGGGGCCAAAGAGTGCAAGCTCTCGTTGGCCATCCAGTGCAACGCCGATGGGAGCAACTACAGTGTCTTGGAAGACTGCTCCATGGGTGGGCTTGATTGCTTTGGCGGGGACTGCATGGTGTGCTATCCAGGGGGAAAGGAGTGCGACGGGAACTCCTCCATGCAGTGTCGAAACGACGGCACTGGTTGGGACTTCCTGGAGAACTGCGAGGCCTCGGGAAAGACCTGCTACCTCGGCGCCTGCGTGAGCCCCTGTGCGGGGGACTTGAAGGAGAACACCAACGCCGGTTGTGAGTTCTATGCCGTGGACCTGGACAACGCCCAGGAAGGGGAATATGACGCCCAACATGCGCAGTTTGCGGTGATCGCCTCCAATACGTCGGAGTCCCCGGCGACGGTGACGGTGACCCTGCCCAGCGGCACACCCCAAACCGCCAACATCCCTGCCAACTCCTTGCACAAGTTCGAGCTTCCTGCCACCTGGAGCCTCGACGGCACCGAGAAGGGGATGAAGTCCTTCAAAATCACGAGCACAGCTCCCATCACAGTCTATCAGTTCAATCCGCTGGATAACGAGGGGGTGTTCTCCAACGACGCTTCGGTGTTGCTGCCGGCACCCAACCTGGGAACAGACTATTATGTGATGTCCTATCGACAGCTTGAAACCAGCTACCGTGGCTTCTTCACTGTGGTGGCCGTGTCTCCGGGAACCACCAACGTCACCGTTCAACCCCGGGTGAAAACCCTGGCTGGAACTGGTGTGAATTCGGTGCCAAAGGGGGGTACGTACTCGGTGGCGTTGAGCCAGGGTGAGGTGCTTCACATGGAGTCCGACCAGGCAAACGGAGACCTCACGGGGAGCTACATTCACGCCGACCAGAAGATTGCCGTCTTCGGCGGTCACGAAGCCACCAATATCGACAGCAACTGCTGCGCCGACCACCTCGAACAGCAGCTTGTGCCGGTGCAGGCATGGGGAACGGAGTACCTCATCTCGAAGACCTGGGAACGCTGGTTGGAGAAAGACTCGGTGCGCATTGTGGCGTCGGAGAATTTCACCAAAGTGACGCTGAATCCGTCGGTTGCCGTGGTTCCGGAATTGGGTCCCGGGGAAGCCTTCACCTTCAAGACCAGCTCCAACGTGGAGATTACAGCCACCAAGCCGATTCAGGTGGCGCAGTATCTGGCGTCCAGTTACGACATTCTGGGAATGCAGAACACCAGCCTGTGCAGCTATGACTCCGATTGCCCCGCTCCCTACACTTGTGACTGGATGGAAGGGTGCATCGGGCCGGAATGCACAAGCGCCTCCAATTGCCCTTCGGGGCATTCCTGCGAGATGGGGGTCTTCGGAGGCTACTGCGCCCCCATCGGGGACCCGGCGATGATGCTGGCGGTGTCCAAAGAGCAGTTCATGGACTCCTACGTCTTCCTCGTTCCCGATGCCTACGTCGAAGACTATGTGAACATTATTGCTCCCACCAATGCGATTCAAGTCGTGCTGGATGGGCAGCAGGTGGCACCGACGAGCTTTGTGCCCATCGGTGCTTCCGGCTATGGTGTGTATCGCACGAAGTTGAACGACGGCATCCACAACGTCTGGTCCGACCAGAAGTTCGGCATCATGGTTTACGGCTATGATGACGACGTGTCTTACGGCTATCCCGGGGGCATGGGACTGGTTGACATCAACTGATTCTTGCCCTCTCCCTCCTCGCTGTTTAGAGTAGTCACTCTGTAGTTTTGACCGGAAGCACTGGAGAATGCCCCATGACTTTTCGACGATTCACTGTTCTGGTTCTGCTCCTCTCGCTGACCGCCTGGCCTCAACGGTTGCAGGCTCGGGAGAAGAGACTGACCTTGGTCGCGGTCGGGGACGTGAACTTGAACCGCCATCGCACGGAAGTTCGAGGCGACGGGATGATGCTCTGGGGCAAGCTGGTTCCCTTTGAAAAGCCCTTGAAGAAGATTCGACGTTACATCAACGGTGACATCAATTTCTGCAACCTGGAAACCACCGTGATGGACCGAAACGACATTAAGCCGGCGGACAAGACCTACAACTTCAAGACCCATCCGGAAGCGGTGAAGGTGTTGCAGGAGGTCGGCTTCAACCTCATGGCATTGG
>CALFHQ010000752.1 GCA_937876385.1 uncultured Pseudomonadota bacterium | reverse complement strand
CCCCTGAAACTGGCCCGCAGACTGACCGCTTCCTATGGCTCTACCCTATCTCGATTGCGAAAGAACCAGCGCGCCGTGGCAGCCCGGTTCTTGTTTGTGGAGGACCGATCCAACAAGTATGCTCTCAAGCAAAGCCAGATGTTGGCTCTCTTCAACAACTACCTGCGTCTACTTCTGTTCAAGCGGTGCGACAACGACCGAATGCTGTTGGAGTTGGTGCAGCCCACCCGCCCCATGCTGCGGATGGTCCCGGACGCCGCTGGAATCAGCAATATCTGTGGTAGCTTCACTGCGGCCAGCCTTGAGGCGCCGGTGCCGCTTTTGCAGCGGTATTGTCGAAACCGAGAGGCCATCAATACGCTCAATGTCTTCATGGGGCGGGCCACCGACGGGGCAGTGATCGAACCCGAGAAGATCGAGCCAGCCTGGCTCGCCGAAACGCGGTACCAGACCTACGGTCCAAATGGCCTCCTGGACAAGTCGCTGGGAGGCGAACTCTCCAAACGTATCGAGGAATTGGATGCCGGTCGAAAGGCCCAGCTCGGAGGCAGAGGACTGGCGGGAAGGTGGACCTCAAGCTATGAGGAGTGGGAACACCACGCGAATCTCGTTGTGCCATTTCACGGCGATCTGGACCCCTACGGCTCCCCTCGCTACACGAAGGAGGGGCTCAAGGAACTGGCACTGAGGCTGAATCAGTTCCTTCTGGACCTGATGAGAACCTCTGTCGGGGATGTGTTTCTTGATTTGGAGCGACACGGAGACGCCTTGCTGGCGCACACACTCGCCGAGGAGAAGAAGCGAGTAGATGACCTCGTGGAGGGGGCGCCCTCCGGATGGCGGAGCGCACTGTTTCATCTCGACCGAACAATCAAGCTTCTCAAGACCCGCCAGAAGGATCTGGCAAACGACATCGCTACCAGCAAGCTGCAACAACTGACAGAACGAGACGACTTGTCTCGGTGCAGGGCAACATTGGAGCAGTTCACTGACCAGGTCGATCTCAAGCCGTTGCGCAAGCGCTTCCGTCCGGCCTATGCCTTCCTTGGGACGACGGCCGGCATCCTTGTAGCTGCGCTCATTGGCCTGGCGTTCCCGTACACCTGGGCGGCCGGTATCACCTGGCTGACCCTTCCCCTTGCAGTGGCCGGCGGTTTCGGGGGAACTTGGTTGGCGGATCGCTACAACCGGAGCATCCACAAACGTCTCCAGGATTTGATCTGGGACTCTGATGACTGCGAAATGCAGAAGGGGATTCTGGAAGCCATTGAAGGGCTGACCTCCTTCAGCAACCCGGAGGCTTTTCTGGGACAGCGTGTCCGCTGGACAGCGCTGCTATGGCAACTGCGCTTCTACAATCGCCTCATCGCAGAGTTGGACTCCGACGCAGGAAAGCTGCGGGATATCCACCGTGTGCTGGATATTCAATTGGAGCACTTTCGAGCCGACCAGGAAGCCATCGGCCTCCAGTATGTTCTGGATGCCGGCATTGTCCGAGAGAAGACTGAAGGGCTCACCAGAAACACCGATGTGTTCTTCCAGTCTTTGCTTTCTCATGAGGCGTTTCCGGCGATGTATGAGCGCTTCCATGAGGTGCCCTACGCCATGGCAGAGAACTACATCGTTGAGCACGAACCGTTCAAGGCTTGGCGGATGGTCCTGCCTTTCGCTGACTATCGGGAATTGGCTGACTATTTCCTTGAACCATTCATTCCACTGGAGCAAGCCAATTTCCTGGATCTTCCCGAGACCAGTGAGACCGCCCAAAAGAACCTCAGCGAGTTCTTGGGAGACTTCGGGAACAAGATCGAGGTACAGGGGGAGCGGCGAATTCACGCCCATGAACGTTCTCAGAAGGAGGACAAACTGATTCTCGCCTCCCCGCAGATGCTCAAATACGTGGACAGGGAGATGCCTCGATTACACTGGCCCGCGTCCTGGGAGAGACGCGATGATTACCCCTATGCTGACGGTATTCACCTGCTGAGGCACATCTCTCAGCTTCCCCCGTGGGCGCTGGAGTCCCTGGGGAGCGAGTTGGACCTGGTGAAAGAGTTGGTC
>CALFHQ010000751.1 GCA_937876385.1 uncultured Pseudomonadota bacterium | reverse complement strand
CACCTTCACTCGCCATCAGGATTTCGTGAGAATCAACAGGAACCACGATTCTATGCCGGGCACATGCCTCCCTCACCCCCCGCACCACCGCATCGATGACTTCGCCAGCGGGAATGCCCCGATGCTGCCCCAAGGTCATTGGACAAAATCGCAACTCACCGTACACAATCCTCTCATGGGCCATCCTCTCCACCACAAGGGCCGCAACCGAGGCAATGACATCCGGGGAGCGGAACAGAGGTTCTATGGCCGCGAATTTCCGCAGCCACGAGGCCAGATCGATGTCCGGTCTGGGAATCTGGCTCAAGAAGTCCGGAGGAGGTGTTCGCAAGTCGTATTGTCCATCGATCTCCTCCCAGATCTCAGCCGTAATGGCCCCTGCCAGGTGCCGGTGGAGTTCAATCTTGGGCATCTGCAGCAGGAAGGATTCGGTTCCAGGTTCTCTTTGGCTCATATCGCTCTCCCGGTTGCGTGCTCCAGGGTACTTCTTTTGGCTGGCTGGACTCCAGAAATTTCTCCAACAAAACACCCAACAAGCATATTGGTAATCGTTTATACACACATTTAATAGCGTACTGTGTCAGCGGAACGCGTTGAAATTGTGACGCACCGGGAGATCTCATCTTCGCCGTTCCGGATTGATGGAAAAGGCGTCGGGCTTAGAAAATATTTTATTTTTCCCTCACGACCACCCCCCCGGCGACGCGTCGCGTCGTTCCCCGAATTGCCCCGGGTATTTCTCTTGACACTGTCCAAATGCACATGATATACCGCTGTTTGGCGTTTGGGGGGAGACCTTCAGGGCCAAAGAAAAACGAACCGACAGAACGTAGCAACTTGTTTCATGAGTGCCTAAAACTGTGCTAGGAGGACAACATGTCTAGAGAGAAAGTTGTTGAGAAGAATGGTATGTATTACCCACCCGAGTCTCTCGTAAAGAACGCAAACATAAGCGGGATGGATCAGTACAACGCAATGTACAAGAAATCCATCGAAGATCCCGAGGGATTCTGGAGCGAGATCGCCAAGCAATTCCATTGGGAAAAGCCCTGGAATACCGTTCGAAGCTTCAACTACCACATCTCCAAGGGCCCGATCTCCATCAAGTGGTTCGAAGGCGGGAAAACGAACATGGCGTACAACTGCCTGGACCGCCACCTGGAAACCCGGGGCGACCAGACCGCCATCATGTGGGAAGGAAACGAGCCCACTGAAAACGCCACCTTCACCTACAAGCAGGTGTGGGAAAACGTGAACAAGTTCGCCAATGCCATGCGAGACATGGGCGTGAAGAAGGGCGACCGAGTCACCATTTACCTTCCCATGGTTCCCGAGCTGGCCTTCGCCATGCTGGCCTGCACCCGAATCGGCGCCGTGCACTCCATCGTTTTTGGTGGATTCTCTGCTGACTCTCTGCGAGACCGAATCGTGGACTGCACCTCCACCTTCATCGTCACCGCCGACGGAACCTTCCGCGGCAAGAAGCCCATCCCTCTGAAGCAAGTTGCTGACGAAGCCGCTGCCGGCGCTGCCAAAGAAGGCGTCATCGTCAAGAAGATGGTCGTCGTAGACCGCGTGGGCAAGGGCAATGGCCTGGACATCGTCATGACGGAAGGTCGGGACGTATACTGGCACGACGCAATCGGCAGCCAGCCTGTCGAATGTGAAACCGAGTGGATGGATGCTGAAGAACCTCTCTTCATCCTCTACACCTCCGGCTCCACGGGAAAACCCAAGGGCGTCCAGCACAACGTCGGTGGATACATGGTCTATGCAGCCACGACCCACAAGCACGTGTTTGACTACAAGGACGGAGAGAACTACTGGTGCACCGCCGACATCGGTTGGGTAACGGGACACAGCTACATTGTTTATGGCCCCATGCTCAATGGCGCCAAGACCTTGATGTTTGAAGGCGTTCCCACGTACCCGGATGCCGGACGGTTCTGGGATGTGTGCCAGCGATGGGACATCAACATCTTCTACACCGCTCCCACCGCCATTCGAGCTCTCATGAGCCAGGGCGAAGAGTTCGTCAACAAGTACGACCTCTCCTCCCTCAAGATTCTGGGAACCGTGGGCGAGCCCATCAACCCCGAAGCTTGGACCTGGTACAACCGAGTGGTTGGCAAGGAATGCTGCCCCATCGTGGACACCTGGTGGCAGACCGAGACTGGTGGAATCATGATCACGCCGCTTCCCGGTGCGACACCCACCAAGCCCGGCTCCGCAACCCTGCCGTTCTTCGGTGTCGAGCCCGTCGTCTTGAACGACAAGGGCGAAGAGATCGAAGGCAATGGCGTGGAAGGCATCCTCGCCATCAAGACGCCGTGGCCGGGACAGCTTCGAACCATGTACGGCAACCACGATCGTTTCCAGGAAGTGTACTTCCAGATGTTCGACGGCTACTACTTTGCCGGTGACGGCTGCCGCCGAGACGAGGACGGGTACTACTGGATTACGGGTCGTGTTGATGACGTCATCAACGTCTCCGGGCACCGCATGGGAACCGCCGAGGTCGAAAGCGCCCTCGTGTCCCACCCTGCCGTAGCCGAAGCCGCCGTTGTGGGTTACCCCCACGAGATTAAGGGCCAGGGCATCTACGCCTATGTCACCTTGACCGTCGGCCACGAGTACACCGATGAGTTGAAGAAGGCACTGCGCACCCACGTCCGCCAGGAAATTGGCCCCATCGCCACTCCCGACGTGATCCACTGGGCACCGGGCCTGCCGAAGACCCGTTCGGGCAAAATCATGCGCCGAATCCTTCGCAAAATCGCTGCTGGCGAAATTGACCAGTTGGGTGACACGTCCACTCTGGCCGACCCGTCCGTGGTCGAAAACCTCATCACCAACAAGTAATCCCCTTCCCAGGAAATTCGCCCTCTGGGGCGAATTTCCTCACCCCCACCCTTTCTTGACTTTGCCCTCCTCTGTGGTAGTTTGTCCGGGTACTGTGACTGGCTCTGGAGGAACCCCCCATGAAACGGATCGCTGTGACCCTGGCGGTTATGGTCTGTGCGGTGCTTCTTGCATCCCCAGCCTTAGCCCAGAAGAAGATCAGTCAGCTTGAAGAGAAGACCGCCTTGATTGAGGAGGACCTCGAGGTTCTCAAAGAGTTTCTGCAAGATCAGTCCAAGGCCATCAACGACTTGCGCTCGGGTGCTGCCAAAGTTACTGCTTTGGAGCAACGGGTGGCCAAAACCGAGAAGGCCGTCAAGACGTTGCCTGAGGCGGATAAGAAGCTTGCCAAACTCATCATGGACGTCTCCAGCCGAGTCACCGAAGTCGACAAACGCCTGGCAATCGTTGAGGACGAGTTGGCTCGAAAGCGGGTGAACTTCTCTGGGCAGTTCCGTGTCCGTCCTCAGATCGTCACCAACGTAGACAACTTCAACTCGTCGTTGGATGAGGACCAGGATCTTTTTGCCAACCAGCGACTGCGCATTGGCATGGATGTCACTCCGGTGGATTGGATGACCGGCGTGTTCGTTCTTCAGGACGTGCGGGGATGGGGAAACAACGCCCCGGACAGCGCCGACCGAAGCGACCCTTTGCGAGTTCACGAAGCCTATTTGAAGGTCGAACTGTACCCGAAGATGCTGGAACTCAAGATCGGTCGCCAGGAATGGGACTTCGGCTCCTCTCGAATGATCGGCAAGAGCGATTGGAGCCAGGCCGGCCGCTCCTTTGATGGGTTCGACCTCACCGTCACTTACGAAAACTTCATTCGAGCCGACGTCCTCTTCTCCATCCTCGACGAGCGTTCCGCCACCGACGGCGAAGACCTCCTCTTTGGTGGGGCATACTTGACGGTTCCGTACATCAAGGGGCTCGATTTTGACCTCTACCTCCTGTACCTCCACGACAACCGGGACGGTGCCCGCCGAAAGGTCGGAACCCTGGGCGCTCGGGTGGGTGGTCACATGCCCTTCCACACCCCGCTCTTCGTTGATCTGGAAGCATCCGTGCAGTTCGGTACGGTCACCGAAGGGTTCTCCGGAGACACGGCGGTCATCGACCAGGATCATCTGGCCACAGCGTACCACCTCGAAGTGGGCTATGAGATTCCGGAGAAGGTCACCAATCCAGTCGTGTCCATCTTCTTTGATGCGGCTTCCGGGGACGGCAACACCAGCGCCAACCTGACCAGCACCAACGACCTCCACAGCGCCTTCGTTCCGCTCTTTGGTACCCGACACAAGATCCTGGGAGACATGGACTTGTGGCACCTGTCCAACATCTGGGACATCGGCGGAAAGGCCTCGATCACCCCGCTCAAGGGGCTCTCTTTCGAGCTCGCCTTGCACTCCATGCATCTCGTGGAAGACACCGGCCCCCTCCCTCGAGGCAACGCCGTCGGATCGAGTCTTTCCAAAGCGATTCGGACTGATCTCGGCTTCGAAATCGACCTTCGAGCGGACTACCGCCTCAACGAAAACATCGCCTTTGCGTTGGGATACAGCGCGTTCATTCCCGGTGGGGCCATCGAAGACCAGACCCCCAACCGCCGTCTGGAGCAGATTGCTGACCCCAACAACCCCGGCCAGACCAAAGATCAGCTGTTCGACTATCCATATGGTGACCCGGCACATTGGCTCTTCATGCAAGCCGACTTCACCTTTTAGCTTTCCAGGAGTATCGGGTGAAAATCCAGTATGCTGCGCTGAGTGATGTCGGACTGAGTCGACAAAACAACGAGGATGCCTACCTCGCAGACGACGAATTGGGCTTGTATGTCGTTGCCGATGGCATGGGTGGCTCCAACGCAGGTGAAGTAGCATCTCGCACCTTGTGTGAGATGCTCCATCGGTATGTCAAAGAGTTTGAAGGGCAGATCCGCTCCTTCGAGCACGGGGACATGCGAACCTCCAGCGCCAATATGCTTGAGTTGCTCAGTCAAGCCATTCAAGAAGCCAACACGGTGATCTTCGACAAGGCAAAGAAAGACCCCGCCCTTTCCGGCATGGGTACAACCGCCGTCGTCATGCTCATGGCAGGCGAACAGACCTTCATCGGACATGTCGGCGACAGCCGCATCTACCTCTTTCGAGACGGCAAGGTGCACCAGATCACCCGAGACCACAGCCTCGTAGAAGAGTTGAAACAACTGGGCAAAATCCAGGACTCCAACGAGGTCAAGGCGAAGTACCGAAACGCCATCACGAGAGCTGTGGGTGTATACGAAACAGTGAAAGTGGACACTCTGGACCTGACCCCCCTCCCCGGCGATCGATTCCTCATGTGCAGTGACGGCCTCTACTCCACTGCCAATGAAGACGAGTTGGCCCTGCTGTTGGATGAAGTTCCCCCGGTGGAAGCCGTCGAAAACCTCGTTCGACACGCCAACAGTCGAGGGGGAAAAGACAACATCACCGCACTGGTCATGGACATCGTCGAGGTGGAGCCGTCCCAGGCGAATCTCACTCAACAGAAGCTGGAAACTCTGCGCCGGGTGCCGCTGTTCAAGTACCTGACCTTCGACGAACTCCTCAAAGTCGTCAGCATATTCCAGGAAGAACACTTCGAAGAGGGGCAGATCATCTGCCAGGAGGGGGACCCAGGTGACGACTTGTACGTCCTCATTGAGGGGGGAGTCGTCATCTCCAAGCGGGGAATCAAGATTGCCACGTTGGGACCCGGGGATCACTTCGGCGAGCTCTCCTTGCTCGATCGACATCCTCGCTCGGCAGACATCCAGACGACCTCCAAGTCCTTCTGCCTCGTTTTGGGTCGAAAGAAGTTTTACACCCTGATTCGGGAAGCTTCCACCTTGTCCGTAAAGATGATGTGGAGCTTGGCCCAAGTCGCATCGGCTCGGCTCAGACAGACCACCGACGACCTCGGGCTGGCACGCTCCCTCTCGGTACGGGTCCGAATGCCCACAAAACCTGCCCACCCCTTCCCGGGATCGCCTGACGATTCGGAGGACTTGTCCTGATGCGCTCAAACAACTTGTCTTACTGCTTTCTTGCCCTTGCATTGATGCTCTTTGTCGGATGCGAAAAGCACCCCCGAGTGCAGCCCAAGCCTCCCCTCCCTGAGAACGCCGGACTCATCGGCGGGACAGCCTTCTTCGAAGAGGACTTCTCCAACAATCTGGACCGCTTCGAGACCCAATCGAAGAACTGGAAGATTGTGGACGGAGCACTCTACACCGGAGATCGGAAAAACGAGAACGCCGGGATCTGGCTCAAGTCGTTGCGCCTCCCGCAAAATGTCCGGATCGAGTTCGAAGCACGCTCGGTGAAGGGGAACAACAAGGTCTTTCAAGGGGACATCAAGTGCGAATTCGGCGGCGAGCTGAACGAGCACGCAAGCGGCTATATCGTCATCTTCGGCGGCTGGGAGAACAGCACCAATATCATCGCCCGGCAGGATGAGCACAATGACGGCCCCATCGCAGTAGACAAGACCCGACGGGTCGAAGAAGGACAGTCCTACAAGTTCGCCGTGGTGCGAATCGAAGACGAAATCCGTTGGTACCTCGATGGCAAACTCTTCCTTAAGGCCACAGACAAGCAAATCCTCACCGGAGGCTCCTTCGGCTTCAACAACTGGAACTCCAGAGTCTACTTTGATAACCTCAAGATATTCGCTCTCTAGACCCACCCACGAGGTGCGATTCATGCGGAACTTACTTTCCTGGACCCTTGCAGTCCTTCTGGCATCAGCTTGCGGCGGAGGAAACAAGGAGCCGGTCATTTCCACCGACGGCACCCTGGAAGATGTGCTGGACACCCTGGATGGCAACAGCGTCGAAGACATCGATGCCGCACAGGACCTGGAAATCCGGGAAGACCTGGCGATCCATGACATCCTGGTCGACACAAAGCCGGAGGTGTCCGATGACGTGATTCTCGACTCCCTGGTGCCCGATGAGATGCAACCCGATCTCGTGGACATCATCGAAGACATCCCCCTGGAGGACAACCAGCAGCCCGACCTCGAGCCGGACGTCCCCCCTGAAGACATCGTTGCCAAGGAGACCTGCCGAGAGATTCTCCAGTGCGGTCTGGGGGTTGGATGTGCGTTTGGCGCGCCCGATTGCTGGGACTCCTGCATGGCCGGGGGAAGCTTCAAGGCGCTGGGCGAGATGCAGGGAGCATTTGACTGCTTTGATGCCTATTGCGCAAACATGCCCGCAGCAGACCAGGAAACGTGCATCTGGGACACCTGTGGCTCTGACATCCTGACCTGTATCGGCGGGGATGGCACAGAAGATTGTGCGACCACCGTATCCTGTTCAGAAGCATGCCCTACAGAGGACGTGTTCTGCCAGTGGGACTGCATCTCTCAAGCCGATGAAGACGCCATCACTCTCCTGATAGCAGCCATGGGGGGCGCTGGAGATGAGAGCTTTGCAGCGCTCGTGCAGTGCATTGGAGGACAGGGAGAGGGAGGTTGCGCCGACACCCTCTTGTGCGTCCAAGGGTGCGGAGAAGACAACTTGTCTTGCACCATGGACTGTATCAGCAGCGCCTCTCCGGATGCAGCAGCCCAGCTCCTCGACGCCATGACTTGTGAAGGGGACGCTTGCATGCTGGGACTGGTGGAATGCATGGGGGGCGGGGGCGAGGGGACTTGCGGCCAGGCATTCACCTGCATTGCCGGATGCTCCGAGATGGCGCAGGAGAGCTGCCTGTTTGCATGCGTCGGGGAGACTTCCCCCGAAGGCGCGGCCAACCTCGTCGCCTTCATGGAGTGCGCCATCGACACATGCGGAGACCTGGATAGCTGGTGTGACGAAGTCGTCAACTGCTTCTCTGAGTGCCCCGACATGCCCATCGGGCCCGGGATATAGCCCTGTGCACCCGCTCCTGCCGGCTTCCGGTTCAAAGCAACCCCGTCGGGTGATCATCAAGGTCGGGTACCACTGCAACAACCGTTGTATCTTTTGCCATTCCTCCCCCTTGAAGGAGTTGCCGAGCCTTCCCTTGGATGAGGCAAGAAAGCGAATCTTGCGGGCTAAGGCCATCGGAGCCGAATCGGTGCTGTTTTCCGGAGGGGAACCCACCATCCACCGGGACCTTCCCGAGATGGCTCGCTATTGCAGCGAACTGGGGCTCAAGGTGGGACTCATCACCAACGGCCGAATGCTCTCCTACAGACCCTACTTGAAGGCCCTGGTGGGATTTGGACTGGAGTATGTGTACTGCTCCCTCCATGGTCCAAAGGAAGTTCACGATGCCATGGTCGCCTCTCCTGGAGCCTTCAAGCAAACTCTCCTTGCCCTGAAACTGCTCAACGGGATTCCATCGGTGCAGGTCACGGCCAACGCTGTGGTGGTTCAAAACAACCTCTCGCACCTCGAGACCATCCTTCGAATTCTCCTCCCATTGAACCGAATCGGGGTCAAATTCTCTGCCGTCGAACCCAAAGGAAGCGCCCTCGAAGACGAAGCCATCGTCCCAGACCCGTTGGTCAGCGCCGACGCCGTGAACCGCGCAATTGCAGGGGCTCGACGCATGGGATTTCCTCGAGAGCGAATGGGGATCGACGGGTTCCCGCACTGTCTCGGGATGGAGTTTCCAACGTTGCAGCAAGACATGTACACCGACGGCATCTTCGCCATCCAGGAAGTAGACGAGGCGGACTTCCATGCCATCGACTACGGCAACATGAAAAAGCCGCCTCGTTGCCTGGGGTGCCGTGTCTCCGACACCTGCCGTTCCACCTACACCCGCACCTGGGAACGCTACTCGACAAAGCTCCTCCAACCCCTCACAGGGGGAATCTCCAACTCCTTCAATTACTTCCCTGTAGACGAAAAAGAGGCTCCCCAGTTGTCACCGGAGCGCTTGTTGAGGGTCAAGAAGGAACAGACCATCGAGTGGTTTGCCACGGACACCGGGGATTTCAACGAAGAGCAGATTGGGACCATTCGAGACAGCCTCGGGCAACTGTACCAGCAAGTAGACGATGCCCTCCTCGCCGATGACTTCGCTTCCCAATTCAGGAAACTGGTACGGGTGGAAGGGGAAACACCCCCACTCTTTGAAGCGGTGGATGACAACCTCTTCCTGGAAGCAGACAGAGGGGTGGAGTCGGTTTTGAGAGAGAGCTCCGGGGCTGTTCTGGACGTTGGATGCGGACACACTCGCTACGACCGAGTCTTGCGGCCGAAGATTGATTCGGGGGCGATTCAATACACCGGGGTCGATCCCCAGCCGGCACCCTCCGTTCGTTCCCTGGTGGCTGAAACCGGTTCTACCCTCTTTGAAGGGGGAATCGAAGAGATGCCTTTGCCCAGACAAGCCTTCGATGAAGTCTGGGTGCTGCGCTCACACAACCATCTGGCAGATCTGTGGACGGCCTACACGAAGATCGTCAGAGCCCTGAAGTGGGGAGGACGTC
>CALFHQ010000750.1 GCA_937876385.1 uncultured Pseudomonadota bacterium | reverse complement strand
CCTTCAACTCCTCCACGATACGGACCTGCTTGTCTCCGTTGGGGTCAACAAAGTACTTCTCGGTGTGCATCGATGTCTCGTCGATGGAAGCTACTCCCTTGATGGTACCGCTTCCGTCAGTCATGGTAATCTCGTAGGTCCACCCTGTCCACTGCCAGGGCTCTCCAACGAAGGTCAGTTCTCCGGAGAAGGAGTTCTCGGCGTCGCTTGCCTCAAACACATTGGTCTCCCCGACGCGGCTCAAGGTCGTGGTTCGAAGGTTCCCCTCGTCGAGGACCACTTCGACAATGGTTCCTGCGCTTTCGTCCACTGTACGAGCCACGAGCGCTGCTTTGGCCGCCCCGTAAGGGATCGACCCGTCAGGAGAGGACACTTGCGTGGTCCCCGAGTAGTAAAGCGTCTCGGCTTTGGCAACGGGAAGCTCGCCTCCGGGCGACTTGTCGGAGTTTGTGGCTTTTTCAGGAGCCTCCTGCACCTTTGCATCCGCCGAGCCTGTCTTCTCGGAAGTGCAACTCGAACCGGCAATTCCCAACGCGAACATCAAGAACATCGGCAGGACTCGTCTCAGGACAATTCGTGAATCGGTCTTCATCTCTTTCCTCTATTCAATGGGTCCAGGCAACACGTCAAAGGTGTCAAGTTCGCTTCCATCCAGAGCAATTGCCGTCACAACGGCCGTCTCTGGCGTTACGGTGACCCGGGTGTAGTGATATTTCGACTCAGCCACCGTGATTTCAGGCCAGTCCCCGGAAACAACCGTGTCCAATCCGCCGCCACCTCCTCCGGTGACCACCAGGAACATCCCCAGCCCTGCAGGAAGGTACCCGCGTTCATAGCAGTGGGCGTGGCCGGTAAACAGCACGCTGACCCCCTTGTCTTCGATTTGAGGCATCAGAACCTTCCGAATGAGGGGCTCCCCGTCAATCTTGTCGTGCCCCCACAAGTTCGTGATGGGCATTTCGTGGAAGAAGACGAATCGGTAGGAAGCCTCCTTCCACTCGGGGGACTCGGTTTCCTCCGCCAGCCAGGCGCCTTGAGGGTCAAACATGGAATAGGCAGTGACGCCGTTTATGACGACGAAACGGGCCGGACCGTAGGTGAATGCAAATCGGGTTTCGGGCTCTGGCAGGTGGTAGTACTTGTACAACCACTCCGCATTTCGTTCGTGGTTTCCCATGGCGCCGAAGAATGGAATGTAGGGGGAGAAGGAGGCGATGGAATCAAAGAGCAGCTCCTTCCACTGCTCCTTTACCTCACCGTCGGAGACAACATCTCCAACCGCTACGGCAAAACGAGTGCCGTCGTCCCACATCATTTCGGCGAGGTCGGAGAGGACTTCCGGGTGGTCCTGGCTATCTCCCCACACCGAGAAGACGTAGGAATCCGAAGATTCGGGAAAGGTCTCGAACGCCC
>CALFHQ010000749.1 GCA_937876385.1 uncultured Pseudomonadota bacterium | reverse complement strand
GAGGCCCGCAACGGCAATGGCCCACTTCTTCCCCGCCAACTTCATGATGGGTCGAAAAATCATGAAGAGGAACACATAGACGATGGTCTTGTTCATCTCCATGAACTCCCCAAAGCCTTCTCGAACGAAGTGGCGCAGAATTCGAATGGTGGTAAATAGCGCCAGGAAGACCAGCAGGAGGCGCAACACAAACAGCTTGTTCTCGTTGGCCTTCTTCACAAGCTCTTTGACCCTCACCGAGAAGTACTTGCCCCGGGTCCGCCAGGCCACCACCACCGCAGACCCTCCAAACTCCACCAGCAACACCAGAAACATCGCCACAAAAGTATTGAAAAAGAGGGCGAAGGAAGGGAAATAGGAGAGGTAATTTTCCCGATAAGCTGATAACGGCAAGGTCAGGGCCAGCAACGCAAACATCTTGGCGTCTCCGGCGGCCCATAACCCCAGATTCCACAGGAGAAAGCCCAATCCGAAGGCAATCCCGGCGTTTAAGAAGACCACACCGTAGAAGTTCATTTGCTCGGTGAACTCCACCATCTCTCGAGCCATCCAGACTCCCCCCAGATGCTCGTAAAGGGCTCCGAGGCCCAGCGCAACCAACCCGAAGGCAAGCCACCACAACACAAGTCGATTGGGAATTCTACCGTGCACCGCTTCGGCATATCGCGTCTTGCCCAGAACATAGGGAATCATCGGCCACAGGTCCTTCCACGCTGCCAGCAAGGCAAACAGGAGAACCACCGGAACCACCAGGGAATCGAACGTCGGTGCCTGGGACAAATCCACCCCAACCCTCCCTAATCCTGGTCCGAGAGGATCTTACGGCGAATGGGGTCGGCTGGAATAAACACCGGCGACAGCTCGGCCGGGTCGTAGAAATTGCCCATCTCGAACAGACCCGCACAGATGGGATTCAGGGAACACACTTCGCACACATCGGCCTTCCCGTGGTTCCATTCTGTCTGCCGCACCATCCCACGGGGGTCCAGGAAGTGAACGATTCGCTCCTCTTCCTTGACGATTTTTCGTGTCTCCGTGGAAGCCCATGCGAAGTCCGCCATGTAGCAGAGAGGCAAGCGCTCTACCCGGAACGTCCGACCCGACTTCTGCAGGAAGCGGAGAGCCCGAGCCAACGACACCTCAACCTCGTGGAGCTTGGGAATCACATCGGGGTACTCTCCAACCCGGTCGCTGCTGGGGTCGAGGTTGTTGAACACCACATGATGAATATAGGGCCACTTCTTCACCAACCAGCGGACGATGGAGTCAAGATGCCCCGCATTGTAATGCTGCATGGTGACGTTCACATCGACATTGATACCGAACTCCCCAAAGTGGTCGAGGCTTTGCTGAATGCACTCCAGGGAATCGGACTTCTCGGTGAGAAAATGCTGCAACTCGGCGTTCATGGTATGCACCGAGATGTGGACGTGGTTGAGTCCCGCTTCCTTCAGAGCCTTCACCAATTCGCGGTCAGCGGTCTTCTGGCCATTGGTGATCATCCGAGCATGAATCCCGTGCTCCGTGGCATAGCGGATGACCTCCACCAGATTGGGGTACAAGGTCGGCTCCCCACCTGTGAGGATGATGCCGGCGTACCCCCGCTCCACAAAATCATCGATCTGCGCCAGGGCATCCGCCAGGGTCAACTCGTACTCAGTCTCCGGGTTGGAGCAGAAGCGGCACTTCTGATTGCACACT
>CALFHQ010000748.1 GCA_937876385.1 uncultured Pseudomonadota bacterium | reverse complement strand
CGGTGACATAGGCTTCCAAAATGTCGATGACTTCCTGGCGAAGTTGCCTCACCAGTCCTGCCGTGCCCAGGCCGAAGGCGATGGGGATTTCCTTCCCCGCTGCCAACTCCATGAGCCGGATGCATGCACCACGGATGGGACGATTGGGGTCGGCGATGAGGTAGGCGCTGGCAAGAACCACCGAAGCATCTTCTACCACCGATTCGGAAATATCCGCAGCGCCAAAGTCCCCCGAGATCCCCGGCGCAACCCCGAAAGAGCGCTCTCCGTCCGGGGTGAAGCAGGTCACAGCGAGGCCGATATTGCCTTGCACACTCTTTAGATGATCCAGAGACAAAGCCTTTGGAGCCTGCGCCACATAAGCAAATGCGGGGCTTCCAGGGACGATGTGGTTGGGAAAGGCCCCCAGAAGAACCGCGGGCTCCCCAGACAGGTGGGTGTAGTTCGCCAGGGTGTTGGCCACGGTTCCCCCTGCCGAATAGCGGTAGGTCAGTCCCTTGGCGGAGATTTCGTCCAGCAGGCGACAAAGGGTATCGCTGTCGAGTACTACCGATTCACCGGGAATCAACCCCATCTCCCGAACCATCTCGAAGCTGCACCCGTGCACCTCCAGGTCCACGATGGTTTCGTCCAGTCCCAACACGTAGAACGGCTTGTCTGGAACCAGGGGAATCTCGGTTGTTTCCTCCCGAATTGGCAGGGAGTCCATGCGAGTCCGCTTCTCGGTGACAGGAAAGTAGTACTTGGCGTTTCTGTTGCCCGGGAATCTCACGGTGTCTCCTCGCTGGATTGAAAACGACCACCAGCCTCGGCACAGTGCTTAGACCTTCCGTGTCGAGTCGGTCTCCAGATTCCACCTTAGAGTGCACTGTTCATCGAATCAATGAGGGTTTGACGAAGGAGGGCTGGAGGGGTAGAAAAAGGCCATGGAATCGTCCCCAAAGCCTCCCATAGCCGTTGTTGCAGCGATCTTCTCCTTGGGGAATCGAATCCTCGTGGCCCAGCGAGATGGTGGCGCACACCACGATGGATGTTGGGAATTCCCAGGGGGCAAAGTGGAGCCGGGGGAAACCCCCGAAGAGGCGCTGGTCCGTGAAATCGAAGAGGAAATGGGGGTGACAATCGTGCCGGGGGGTAGGGCCGGGGATGTTGCCCATCGCTATCCCCATGTTCACATCGCCCTTTCTGCCTATTTCGTGGTTCGGTGGCGTGGAGCGTTTCGGCTCCGCAAACATCGAGAAATTCGCTGGGTCACTCGGGAAGAGGCTCTGAAATTGGCGTTGAGTGAAGCCGACAGACGGCTTGTTCAGGAATTGCGGCTGGGGTGACAGGGGAGGGCGGTGCTACTCGAATACCTTCTCGTCAGCGGCGTCCGCTTCCACCGCATCCCCTTCAAAGTCTCTGGCCTGCTTGGAGAGGTTGAGCGCATGC
>CALFHQ010000747.1 GCA_937876385.1 uncultured Pseudomonadota bacterium | reverse complement strand
CGTCGGAGGAGCGGTAGACGCAGATGTCTGGTATGTTCGCTCCATCGTTAATCGACAAAACGACCTGCAACAGTGCATCGAAGATCTGGAGACCTACCTCGCCATGTCGGAAGGGAAGGAGAGGGTCACGTACCCCAAGAAGCAGGTCTGGCTGAAGCGGGAACTCAAGCTCCTCAAGGAGGGCAAGAGGGGCTCTGTCTGGTGGCGGTCGAAGGACCGCTCGGAACCCTGGAATCTGGACTGAACCCAGGAGAGCCCCCCCAATCCAATTGGCTACTGCCCAGCCGCAATGGCCGCCACGTCGGAGGGCGCATCGGTGATGGGCAAGATATCAAAGTTCTCCACCAACACCTTCACCACATTGGGAGACAAGAAGGCCGGAAGGGTCGGTCCCAGGCGGATGTGCTTGACTCCCAGGAAGAGCAGCGCAAGCAACACGATGACCGCCTTTTGCTCATACCACGCGATGTCGTAGGAGATGGGCAACTCGTTGATGTCTTCGAGTCCCAGCACTTCCTTCAACTTCAACGCCACCACTGCCAACGAGTACGAGTCGTTGCACTGACCCGCATCAAGGACTCTGGGAATCCCGCCGATGTCCCCCAAATTGAGCTTGTTGTATCGATACTTGGCGCAACCGGCGGTGAGGATGATGTGATCCTTGGGGAGCGCTTCGGCGACCTCGGTGAAGTAGCTTCTCGAACCCTGCCGACCGTCGCACCCGGCCATCACCACAAAGCGCTTGAGCGCCCCCGACTTGATGGCGCCCAGAACCGCATCGGCCTGGGACAACACCGTCTGGTGTGCAAATCCGATGGTCATGGTGCCGCTTTCCAACTCCACGGGGGATTCGCAAGCAAGGGCCTTCTCGATGACCTTCGAGAAATCCTTCTGCCCTCCCTCTTTGCGATCCAGGATGTGGGCGACATCGTCCCAACCCACCAGCCCCGTCGTGAAGAGACGCCCTTTGTAGGACTCACGTGGCTTCACAACACAGTTGGTGGTCATCAGGATGGCGCCGTTGAAGCTCTCAAACTCCTTCTGCTGGTGCCACCAGGAGCCCCCATAATTCCCCACGAGGTTGTCGTACTTCTTGAAGGCGGGGTATGCCAGCGCAGGCAGCATCTCCCCGTGGGTGTAAACGTTCACCCCGGTGCCCTGGGTCTGTTCGAGGAGCTCCGCCAGGTCTCGAAGGTCGTGTCCACTGATGAGAATCGCCGGCCCAGGCTTCACACCCAGATTCACCGACGTGGGCTCAGGATGGCCATAGGTCGAAGTGTTGGCTTCGTCCAGCAGAGCCATGGCCTGAACTCCCTTCTCCCCAGCCTTCAAAACCCATCCAACCAACTCGTCAGCGGTGGCGTCGTCCTTCGTCGTGGCGAGGAGCGCATCCTCAATGAAGGTCAGGATTTCGTCCGCCTGTCGGTCCAACACAACAGCGTGATCCGTATACGCTGCCAATCCCTTGAGCCCGATGGTGAGGAGGTCTCGCAGGGAGCGAATGTCCGGGTTCAAAGAGGAATCGGACATGACCCCCACGGCCGCACCCTGGGCTGCCAGAGTGTCCAGGTCCAGGGAAGCCGGTGCCCAGGTGGCGAAGGCCGGCAGGTCGCTGTCCAGACTCTCTCCCTTCCCCTTCAGCGCCGATTCAACCAGGGAACGCAAGGAGTCTCGTGTCGACAACGCCTCTCGAACCAACTCAACAAAGCGAGTGGAGTCAAAGTTCACGTTGGTTACCGTGGAAAACAACGCCTCGGCAACAAAGAGGTCCGCTTGGGGATCGCCGGCACCTACTGTTCGACCCCGAGCCGCAAACCACGAGATTCCTTTGGACAGCCAAATCAGCAGATCCTGAAGCTTCGCGGTGGATTCGTTCTTTCCACAAACCCCAACCACAGTGCATCCAGTGTTCTTCGAGGCTTCCTGGCATTGGTAACAAAACATACTCATTGGCGTCTCCTTCGGTTATCGGCCCGCAGGCCGTGAGTGTTTCCATCAGAGACAATACCCCCCGCACCCCCGGCTGTCTGTGACTAAAGTTACACGGAGGACGAATATCCGTAAATAAAGGACCTTCTAGCTGGGATGCTCTCCGTTCCCAACCCCGCATGGAATGCGGGGTTGGGAACGTCGGACCTACGACTGTGTACAACCTACATCGTGCAACCCACGTCCTGAGGCACCGCATGGAATGCGGCGCTATGAGCGTCGGCTATTGAGAGCTACA
Source organism: uncultured Pseudomonadota bacterium (assembly GCA_937876385.1). Classification (GTDB taxonomy): domain Bacteria; phylum Myxococcota_A; class UBA9042; order CAIXZC01; family CAIXZC01; genus CALFHQ01. The sequence continues at coordinate 220 of CALFHQ010000747.1, read as the reverse complement.
GTCCTCGAATCTTCTCGAGGGCGTCGGTGTTGAGGAGGGCGATCTTGCCTCGTTCCAGGTGCACCAGCCCGCCCTTTTCGAACTTCTTCAAGTTGCGGCTGACGACCTCTCGGACGGTTCCTGCCTGGAGGGCGATGTCTTCGTGGGTCCAACTCAACACCGGAGGATTGCTTCCCAGGCTTTGGGTCAGCAATACATCTGCGATTCTTGCTGTCACGGT
>CALFHQ010000746.1 GCA_937876385.1 uncultured Pseudomonadota bacterium | reverse complement strand
GTCCGGACTTGAGCCCGGCTCAGGTGAAATCCATCGGCGACATGGCCTCTCTTCGGGTCATCGACCGCACCCAGCTCATCCTCGATATCTTTGCCCAGCGAGCCCGCAGTCGAGACGGTCGCATCCAGGTGGAGCTGGCTCAGCTTCGCTACCTTCTTCCTCGATTGATCGGGGCCGGGAAGGCCATGAGCCGTCTCATGGGGGGAATCGGAGGGCGAGGACCCGGGGAAACTAAGCTCGAAATGGACCGTCGACGGATTAGCCAACGCATCACTCGCCTTGAGAAGGAACTCAATTTGCTGGCAGCCCGGCGAGGAGAACGTCGAAAGCGAAGGGAGCGAAATCAGGTGCCGGTGGTATCCATCGTGGGGTACACGAACGCTGGGAAATCTACCCTCCTCAACACCCTCACCGACGCCAACGCCTTGGCCGAGAACAAGCTCTTTGCTACCCTCGACCCCTACAGCAAAAGGCTGCGGTTTCCTCGAGACCGGGAGATCATCTTGACCGACACGGTGGGCTTCATCCGAGACCTGCCAAGAGACCTCAAGGCGGCCTTCAAGGCCACCCTGGAAGAGTTGGAGACAGCAGACCTTCTGCTCCATGTGGTGGATGCCAGCAGTCCCCGGGCGGAGCAGCAACTAGCGGCCGTGGAAGACCTCCTTCAGGAACTGGACCTCGCGTGGATCCCACGCATTACGGTTTTCAATAAGATCGACCAAATGACAGAGCCGGAGATGGCGGAAAATCTGGCGGTACGTTACGGCGGCTTTGCCATCTCCGCACTGCAAAAGAAGACCCTGAAGCCCCTCGTCACCAAGATTGAGAGTTGGATTTGGAGACCCGGAGACGAGCTGAATCAACCCGCAGGAGGGAATCTCGATGAAGAAGAATTACGTCCTTGACACCAACGTCCTGCTCCACGACCCGACCTCTCTGTACGCCTTCGAAGACAACGACGTAGTCATCCCCGTCTATGTCATCGAGGAAATGGACAACTTCAAGAAACAGCAAGATGAGTTGGGACGAAACGCACGAGCCGTCTCTCGAGAACTCGATCGCTTCAGAAAAGAAGGGTCGCTCAACAAGGGCGTGCCCCTTCCGGAGGGAGGGACCCTTCGTGTCCTCTTTGCAAAGACCGTCATCCCTGCCCATCTGCGCAGCAACCACCAGAAGGACGACCAGATCCTGGGAGTGGGGCTTGATATCAGGTCGGCCGAGCCCGAAAAGCCGACCATCTTCGTTACCATGGATACCAACCTGCGAATTCGAGCCGATGCCCTCGGACTGGAAGCTCAGGACTATGAAAAAGGGCAGGTTCGATCCAAAGAAATGTATTCCGGGCACAGCGAAATCTGGATGTCCGCTGAGGACATGAACCGGCTCCACAAGGATGGAACGGTGGAACTCCCCGAGGGGCCTCTCAGTCCCAACGAGTACCTCACCATCAAGGATCTCGAAAACCCCAATCACAAGACCCTCGGGAAGGTCGCTGCCGAGAAGGACCGGGTGGTCAGCGTTCAACCGCAGAAGAAGCCGATTTGGGGCATCCTGCCTCGAAACCGGGAGCAGGTGTTCGCCCTCGATCTCCTTCTTGACCCGGAGATAAAGCTCGTCGCCCTCAGCGGAAAGGCCGGAACCGGAAAGACCCTTCTCGCTGTCGCTTGCGGCCTCTTTCAGGTCACTGACGAGCAGCGCTACGAACGAATGCTTGTTTCCAGGCCCATCTTCCCCCTCGGAAAGGACATCGGCTTCCTCCCGGGCACCGTAGAGCAGAAGCTCAATCCCTGGATGCAGCCCATTCACGACTCCATCGATTTCCTTCTTTCCGCCAACCGCAGAGACAAGGGGAAGAACTCCGAACCATACGGAGGGCTCATCGACATGAAGATCATTCAAATTGAGCCCCTCACGTACATCCGAGGAAGAAGCATCCCCAATCAGTTCCTCATCATCGATGAGGCTCAGAACCTCACCCCTCACGAGGTAAAGACGATTTTGACGCGGGCTGGAGAGGGGACCAAGGTCATTCTCACCGGAGACCCCTACCAGATTGACCATCCGTACCTCGACTCCCTCTCCAACGGCCTGGCATACACCCTGGCTCGCTTCCGAGAGGAGGGGATCGCCGGTTCCATGGTGCTTGAGAAAGGAGAACGCTCGAAACTCGCCGAGTTGGCCGCCAACCTCCTCTGAGGCACACGATGAGCGATTTTTCACAAAAGGGGGTCCGAATTTCCCCGAGGCATGCGTTGTGGGTCCTGCTCGCCTTCGGGGCGGTGCTGCGTCTGTGGGGATTGGGCAGCAAACCCTTCTGGAGCGCCGAAATTCAGGAGATATTCGGCGCTCGCTGTCCCCTCTTCTATACCAATTTCGACGACGCCGGCTCCGACGTTCTCGGGTACGCCTACCACTTCCTCGTCTGGTGCTCTGGGCTGTTTCCGTTGGAGTTCTTCGACCGCCTTGCAAACGCCTTGGCTGGAGTGGCCGCCATCTGGGTGGCCTACGCCTGGGGACGTTATGCCGTCGATCGTCGAGCGGGACTCATCGCAGCTCTCTTGACCACCGTCTCCTTTCTGATGGTCGATATTTCCCAAACTGCACGTTTCTATATGGTGTGCACCGTGGCAGGGAACGGCGCCACGATCCTCCTCCTCGAGGCCCTCGAAAAGAACCGGCTCCTGCCCACAAGACGCCTCGTCGCTGTATGGATTCTGGATAGCATCGCAATTCTCAGTCACGGCGGCGCCACCGCATTCATCGCTGCCCAGTTGTTTGCGGTCTGCTATTTCTGTTTCCACCAAGAAGGGGGGGGCAAGTTAGGGATTCGCAACGCACTGAGAGTCTTTGTTCCCTTGATTCCTGCGGTCCTGGCACAGGCCGCGGCGCTTCTCTCGTTTTCACCGAAGATGGGGGCTCACGCCGACTATTTCATGCATGGTACCAACTGGAACCTGGATTCCCTTGCAGTGGGTCTTGCCGCCGTCCTTTCGGGCACCTGGCTCCCGGTATTGTACATTTTCGGAACCATGGTCTTCGTGGGGGGCGCAGTCCTTTGGAACACCCAGCCTCGC
>CALFHQ010000745.1 GCA_937876385.1 uncultured Pseudomonadota bacterium | reverse complement strand
ATTCCTTTCCTTCACAGTCCGCCATGCAGCAATCCCCTGCTACGCATTTGGCGTAGATCGGGCATTCTCCACAGCTTCCGCCGCATCCGTCGGGTCCGCAGTTGAGTCCATCACACTGGGGGACGCAGGCATCCAGGGGGATGTCGCCTGTTGTGTCCTCTACGTCCAGTGTCGCCGTGTCCCCTGCATCGGGGAGGGTGGTGTCCTCTCCGGCCGTTTCTTCCTGGTCGGCGACGGCATCCAGGTTGTTGTCGGTGGAGGTTCCGCTGCAAGCAACGAATCCGGTAAGGGTGATGGCGGTGAGCAACAGATAGGGGGCGAAAACTCTCACGATGGCTCCTCTTGCACAAGAAGGGCAGTGAAACAAAGTCCTGAGTCTTGATTTTCCCGGCGGTCCTGTCAAGTCAAGAATGTCTGGAAGGTGGTTGCCCCCTCTATTTTCCCTCGGTGTTACTTCTCGGTCCAGGGTTCGCTGGCGAGGTCCTCGTCCCACCAGGAGGAGGGATTTCCGTTCTTTACGTTGACGAGTTCCTTGAGCAACCACTCCGTTTTGGCGTCGCTGCGGACCTTGTCGGCCCCTTCCGACATTGTGAGGTAGCGTCTGATGTCGTCGGCGGCCATCTGCAGATCCTTCCTGCGATAAATGATGGAGCGCACATAGTAGACGTCGGGGTCCAGCTCTCGGGCCACCTCGATTCCCCGCGCAATGAGCTTCTCTGCCTGGCTCTGATGCCCCAGGAAGAAGTGGTCCAACGAGAGGTAAACGTAGACTCTGGGGTCGGTTTCGATGCGGGCATGGACCCCGGTGAGGATCTTCAGGCTCTCTTCGTATTTCTTGTCATAATAGAGGAACATTCCCTTCAAATAGAGGCCGACGAGGTCGTCCGGATTGTCCTTCAGGCGGTCGGCGATGAAGGCATCCCGTTCATCCCGGGTGAGGAACTTTGTGTAGTGTCCAAAGACGGAGCCGAACTGTTTTAGGAGAAAAGGATAGAAGGGATCTCTGTCGGCCAGCTTTGACCAGAACTCCATGGAATAATCCAGGGTCTCCCGCTTCTCGTCCAAGGAACCTTTAAGGTAGTAGTAGGAACCCATCATCTCCCACATCGTGGGACTGTCGGGGAGGACTTTGTACCCCGCCTCGAGGATCTCTTCGGCTTCGAGGAGCTTTTCTTTGAGCAGGTGCTCCTTGGCCTTCGAGAAGATCCACTGACTGATCCCGGAGAAGGTGTCTCCGGTGCGAGGCTTGTCCAGGCGCTCGTGAACTTCGAAGAGGCCCAGAGTCATCCGAGCGAGTTCCGGGGGGACCCAACGAAACTGGGGAGCTGTCTCCGGGTGGTTCTGGATGGTGTCGAGGTACACCGGCTCCAACTCGTAGTGAGTCAGCATGGTGCGGCAGGCGGGATGGAACGTGAGGTAGGGGGCGGGATCCGTGGGCCACTCCTCGTACCCATGATTTTCACGCATGGCGTAGCAGGTCGCGCTCAAGAAGAAGAAGGTGCGGTGTTTGAAGTCGGGTTGCTCCATGTATTCCCTGATGGAGAATACCCTGTCTGAGCGGAGGGGGGGATTCAACAGGTAGGTTGGGTAGTTTCGGTGAACAGTGGCTGTCCCCAGATCGCTTCCGTGAACTCTCTCGAAGCTCTCTTTGGACCAGGCCAGATTGGGGGCGTCGTTCCATCCGAGGACGACGAAGTTCACTGCCTCATCGGGGAGGTGGGTAACTGCTGCCTCAAAAACCTCCTCTTCAGCCCTCGAGTTGGAAGACGAACGCCAGAAGCTGATGTTGGAGAAGGCGGTGACTCCGTAGAGAACAGCCACCAGGACCAGCACGGCGCTTCGCCAGCTCTTTGTTGGTATCCGCTTGAGAATTTCCGAGAGCCCCAGCCCCCCCAGGACCGCCACACAAATGCCCGCCGGAACGTGCAGGCGGAGCATGGATTCCAAGTTGAAATCGAGGAAATACACGATGACCCAAACCAGGGCCAGGAGGGAAATTCGCACCGATGCGGAGCGGGTCGCCGGGTTTCGGATTCCAAACCAGATCCCCGGGGCAGCAAGGAGGGTCACCAGGACGGGATAGTACTCGTGTCGAAGAACGAGATCGCTGGCCCCCAGGTTGTGAAGAAGGGAGAGCGGATTGTAATGACTCCAGAAGATATTGCCGTGCCCAATCTCCATGGCAATGACTTCGGACTGGAACAGGGCGTAGGGAATCCACAACAGAACCAATAGCCCCAACGCCAGAGCACCCCGCCGGTGGACCACTGACTGGCGGTGAAACAGCACCGTCAAGCCTATCCAGAGGAGGACCAGGAACGTGAATTCGGGGCGGACGTGAGTTGCCAGCACCAGGCTGATTGCGGCTCCCAGCAGGGGAAGAAGCTTGCCGCTTCGACGCCCCATCTCGAGGAGAAGGACTCCGGAGAGGAAGAAAGTTTGTCCGGGAACCAGGAGACTTTCCGACACATCGTGGTGCCACACGACGGGGGTGATGGCCGCAAACAGGGCGACAAAGGCGGCCACGAAGCGATCGCCAAAGAGCTCTCGAGCCACAAGGTACCACAGCCCCAGGTTCAGCACCGACAAGACGCCATGAAAACCCAGAACGGTGTCGACCTGGATCGGCAGGAACTCCATGAGGACGTGGTACATGGCCGGACCCACGACGCCGTAGCGGGGGAAATCGGAGAGGCTTATGGCGGAGTCCATTACAGGGAAGAACATGCCGATCTTCACCAACCCCGGAACGGCCAGAAAGGCCCGCACCAGCGCTCCCAGGACCATCAATGCCACCATTAAACCAATGTCCAGTCGCCCCCATTTTCGCAGACGCTGCACGGCGAGAACCAGGAGCAAACCCAACACCAGAAGCCACAAACCCAGAAGCACGAAGTCCACGACGAGGAGAAATGGAGACACCCGGGAGGGGTCTCCCGTCGACGACGAACCGGTCCCTTCGTTGAACAAGGAGACCTTGCCCTCGTTGGCTTGCACCAGGGACACGAGGCCTTGGAGACCCTCGTCAATGGACTGCTCCTCGCTGCTGGAGAGCTCGTCGGCCGAGGAGTACCAGATGTTGTATCGATCGGTGGAAGCGAAGGCTGGTTGCCCTTCCTTCCTCGGGGCTAGGAACACTCGAAGTTCTCGGTCACTGTCGCCGACAAATACATAGGTCAGCCGGTCGTCCGCCAGGAAGGCGGTCAATAGCGACCAGCCTTCGCCGATGGAGACGACATCCCCGGCTTGCGTTCGAATCAGGTCCAGCCAGGCATCCTTGACGGGCGGACGCTCTTCGTCCTTGGGAGGGAGCAAGAGCCCCTCCGTTTCGTTGGCCTCGACTCGAGTTGTGAGCCAGCCCATGAACGATTCGATCTCTTTCTTCTGTTCAGCGTTGGGCTCGAAGTCGGGGTTGTTGTAGGAAAGAACGAGGAAACG
>CALFHQ010000744.1 GCA_937876385.1 uncultured Pseudomonadota bacterium | reverse complement strand
TGCCCTTTGGACACGAGCACACAAAGCAGGTTGTGGAAACCCAGCCGGCGAAGTTTGCGGCCATTGAAGGGCTCTACACCACCCAGTCGGGTGCTCCCCTGGTGGTCTTCGGCGTTCCCAATCCCGGTACTCCCCCAGCACTTCGAGCCCGCGTTCACATCCCGAGTCTGCTGAGCTTCCTGGCCTGGGGCGACCCAAACGCCGAAGTAGTCGGTTTGGATCAGTTCCCGGAGAACGAACGTCCCCCCCTCTTCTTGACCTTCGTCTCCTTCCACAACATGGTGCTCCTGGGGCTCTGGTTCATCTTCCTCACCACCCTCGGGTTGTTCCTTTACTGGAGGAAGAGACTGTTCAAACACCGCTGGTTCTTGTGGTTCTCGGTGCTCTCCATTCCCCTCCCGGTGGCCGCCTGCCAATTCGGCTGGGTGGCTGCAGAGGTGGGTCGGCAACCGTGGGTAGTGTACCCGGTGAAGGGAGTATTTGAGGGGTTGCGAACCTCAGATGCCGTCTCGCCCACCGTCTCTGCGGGTGAAATCATGGCTTCCCTGGTCATGTTTTCCATCATCTACCTGCTGCTGGGGGGCTTGTACTTCTTCTTGATGTATAGAGAGTCCAACCGTGGCCCCAAAGCCGCCGAACCACAGGAGGGATAGCCATGGATCTACATCTCATCTGGTTCTTGTTGCTCGGCGTTCTTCTTCTGGGATACGGAATCCTCGACGGGTTTGATCTGGGCGTTGGGGTCTTGCATCTTTTCGCCAAAAACGACCACGAGCGGAGGATCCACATCAACGCCATCGGCCCGGTCTGGGACGGCAACGAAGTGTGGCTCCTCACCGGTGGTGGCGCTATGTTTGCTGCTTTTCCAGAGGTATACGCCTCGGTATTTAGCGGCTTTTACCTGGCCTTCATGCTCCTTCTGCTGGCCCTGATTTTGCGCGCAGTCTCCCTGGAGTTTCGCCATCAACTCCATTCCCCGGGTTGGAAGCGTCTGTGGGACTGGTGCTTTGGGATTGGTAGCCTGGTGCCCGCTCTACTGTACGGTGTCGCCATTGGGAACATCCTGCGAGGGTTGCCCATTGACGCAGATGGAAACTACCAGGGGACCTTCTTCGGACTTCTCAATCCCTATGCCTTGGTGGTCGGGCTCTTTACCCTCACCTTCTTCACCATGCACGGTGCTGCCTGGATGGCGATGAAGACGGAAGGCGCGCTTCAGGAGCGAATGAGGCGATGGATAAGCGGCACGTGGATGGCGGTGGTGGTGCTATACCTTGTGGCCACTCTGTTCACCTACTTTGAGGCAGGATACCTCCTTGACGGCGTGCTGTCGAACCCTCTGTTCTGGGCCGCCTTCCTGGTGACTCTGGCTTCTATGGCCGCGGTGCCGGTGGTTAACGGCAAGGGCGGAAGCCCTCTCAGGACGTTCCTGGCAACGTCAATGACCCTGGTCGGAATGTTTGCTTTGGTTGGCGTCAGCCTCTTCCCGAAGTTGGTCCCGTCTACCTTGAACGAAGCCTTCACCCTCACGGCCTACAACGCCTCCTCGTCGGACCTGACGCTCACGGTGATGCTCGTCATCGCCCTCATCGGAATGCCCATCGTGCTGGCTTACAATGTCTATATTTACAAGACCTTCGCCGGAAAAGTAGAAATTGGCGAGGATAGCTACTAGCGCTTGCTTGAGCGAACGCCCCTTTTTTGGGTTACCCCTTCAAGAGCATCTCGGGATTGAGCCCTTCCAACTCTTTGGCCACGAACAGGCCGTTCTTGCGAATGAGGCGACCATCAAAGTAGATCTCTCCTCCGCCCCAGGACTCTGTCTGGATGTTCACGAGGTCCCAGTGAACGGCCGACTTGTTGCCGTTGTCGGTCTTTTCGTAGGCGTTCCCGGGGGTGAGGTGGAAGGATCCCCCGATTTTCTCATCGAAGAGAATATCTTGCAGAGGTTGGTCGATGTGCGGGTTGAGTCCCAGGGCGAATTCTCCAAAGTACCGAGCCCCGTCGTCGGTGTCGAAAATGGCGTTGAGCTTTGCGTCGTCCCCGGCGCAGGTGGCTTCGACGATTCTCCCGTCCTTCACGGTGAGCTTCACATCCCGCCAGGTCGCCCCTCGGTACATGGAGGGTGCGTTGTAGGTCACCACCCCGTTCACGGAGTCTTTCACGGGGCAAGAGTAGACCTCGCCGTCTGGAATGTTGCGATGGCCGTCGCACTTGACTGCCCCCAACCCCTTAATGGAGAAGGAGATGTCGGTGCCGGGTCCCGTAATCTGGACCTTGTCGGTGTTTTCCATGAGGGCAACCAGGGGGTCCATGGCCTGTGACA
>CALFHQ010000743.1 GCA_937876385.1 uncultured Pseudomonadota bacterium | reverse complement strand
AACTGAGGGGACTCAGTGGTGTCGCCGCCAACTCTTCCATTCCTTGCGAATGAGCCAGTGGGTGGACAACTTGTCGAACACGTCCACAGGCACTCGATGCCCAATGAGGTCTTGAAGAGCCAGTTGGGCGTTGATGGAGAGGTAGTCTTCTTCGAGGATCAGGGGAACAAGCACCCTGGCGTCCCCTTTCTGACTGAGGTGGCGAGTCACATCGTGTCCCAGCGCTCGCAGCGTGGCAGAGAAAGTTGTTGTACGATTTCTGTTGACTGCGTACCAGGACTTGAAGCGTTTCCAAAGGCCGTCGAAGTCGTCTTCCCCCAAGTCTCCGAATACAGGGGCCGCTGCCAGAACCCGAATGGCCCACAACGCTGCAGCACTCACCTTGGGGTCGGCGCTTCGAAGCAAGGCGACCAACGGCTTGAACGTCGAGCGCGTTCGCTTCCCCATCTGTCCCAGAACAAAGCATGCCTGCTCACGGACATTCAGAGTCTCCTCAAAGCTGGCCCTTTCGTGAGTCAGTGTGCGCTCAACTGCAAGCAGCTTGAGAACCTCCCGAGTCTCACCAGACGAGCATCCCCGAAGGAGACGCAGGGCCTCTTTGGCCGTATCGAGATTCTCCGTTCCCCCGATGACTGCGACCAGAGTGGAAGCCGAGGGGGTAACCTCCATGGCTTTGAGCGCCCTCAATGATGCAAGGCAGAGAGGCTCCTCACAGGAGCTCAGGCTCTCGATGAGAATTCCTCTGGCTTTGCGTGCCTTGAGGAGCCCCAGCATTTCTGCCAAAGGCGCTCGCTCTTGTGGCGTTTGGGCCTTCTTGTAAAGGAGAAGAAGCCTCTGGACTCTTCGCTGATAACTGGAATCGAACTCCGGGACGATCTCTCGGCCATTCACGATGTCGCGGCACCCCTCGAGGAGATCCTCGGGAGAACAGCGAATTCGCATGTGCATGTGGTCGTCATGAGGGAGGGTTCCGCGGGGTTGCCGCAATCGAGGACGCAACGCTTTGAGTCGGGCGTTGGCGATACCTTGAGAACGGGCATATTGGAACATCAACTCGATGAGAAAATCGGCCATGAAGATGTACTGGACTTCGGGGGTCTTGCTCTCCAGGAAGTGGTTCACCAGAATCCAGGTGCGCCGAGGGTCGAACCGCAGGGTGCGTCCATCCGTGAACAGGGTGCCGTCGGGAGGAGCAAGGGGGGCCATTGTACGGGGGACAACGCTGGCGCCCGATTCATCCACAAGATAGAAAACCAGATCGATGTCGCGACCCGAGTTGTGCGAGATGCTCCAGGGAAGGTTGCCACCTCCTGGTCTCGCTGCGTTGGCCACTGGCAGCTTCGACTCCGGGAAGGCTTGGGCAACCAACGCGGCCCCGCCCAATATCAGGTCGACGAGTTCCGACGTTGCATAGTTGGTGCGCCGCTTCGAGTGTTCCTCCATCACCTGATGATGGGGGCCGACCAGTGGAATCTCCTTGCCGCGGATGAGGTGCCCGGAGGTCACCGTGCCCACAGAGATGCTCCCAGGATCTGTAAAATCAAAATTGGGATGGGGGGAAGACCACAAAACCATGGGTGGTGTGTGCAGCTTTGGCACCGCACCCCGCCGAGGACTCCGCTGGGCAGGCTCTTCCGGTGAATCTCTGCGGGGAAGGGGTTGCCGTTGCCGAGGCTGCTGAACCTCCCCTACCCCATCGACGGAGGCGACATGGACATCAAAGACGTCCTTGGCAACAGGTTGGTTATCGACTGCGATCTCAGGTTCGGTGGAATCGAGGGACTTTTCTTCAGTCTGATGGGTTCTGGGTTGAGTAGGTGGTTGTCCCTTGCATGCGAAGGGAAAACTCAATGACAGCAACAGAACGAAGGCCAAAGCCGGGCAGTTTTCATGGACCGTTTTCATCTCTTCATTGTAGCCGACGCCGCCTTCGATACAAAAAATTTGAAGAGGAGAAAAAAAACTCTTGACGGATAAATAGAGTCCGGATAACTGAGAGGGGTGGCACAGAGCAGTAGGCAGTAACCTTTCAGAAATTGCAGGCTCTATTGAAACAGGGCAAGCAGGACGAAGGAGACAGCAATGAGCGGAAGAACATCAAATCAGTTCAGCGAACTTTCAAAATACTTCAAGTCAGTCAGCCGAGTTCAGATGATGACACCCGATGAAGAGTCGGAAGTTGCACGCAAGTGGCAGGAAAGCAAAGATCAGCGGTTCGCCGACCGGCTGGTGTCTGCCAACCTTCGATTCGTCATCAAGATTGCAATGGAATACAAGAACTACGGGTTTCCAGTCCTAGACCTGATTCAGGAAGGAAATCTGGGACTTGTAAGAGCGGTACAGAGCTTCGACCCCGAGAAGGGATATCGACTGATTTCGTACGGCGTCTGGTGGATTCGGGCATACATTCAGGAGTACATCCTGAAGAACTGGAGCCTAGTCAAGATCGGAACGACCCAGTTGCAGAGACGATTGTTCAACCATCTTCAGAGTTCTCAGAAGAGGTTGAGTCGCTTGATGAAGTACGAT
>CALFHQ010000742.1 GCA_937876385.1 uncultured Pseudomonadota bacterium | reverse complement strand
GTCACACCCAGGCTACTCTACCAGCAGGCCTTCAGCCTGCGGTCCGCCAGCACCTACAGTGCGGCGGCCCCGAAAAAAGAGGCGGGCCGCCAACAACGGGGTTGCGGACCAGGCCCTTCTCCAGACCACACGCGCAGCGAACAGGGAGATCCGAACCCCAGTAAGAACGGATCCGCATCCAGTGGGTGCAATGCGGGGTTGCGAACTTGTTCCAGGTGGTAACCGACTCAGAACGCGAAGTCGGTGGTGGAGAGCGGTTTGGCCGCAAGGCTTAGGCTAGGAGTGAGTGAGGCGTACTGAAGGTACGTCGCAACGAACGACGACGCGATGAAACGAAGCGGACGAGCCGCTATCCGCCACCGACTAGTCGAAGTAGTTGTAGTACTCCATCCCGAGGTGCGTAATGAGCTCTTCGCCCATCAAGTAACGCATGGTGTTCTTCAGCTTCGTGAGCTGAATAAACAGGTCGTGCTCGGGGTAGACTTCCGGGGCGTGGAGCGGGCTCTTGAAGTAGAACGACAGCCACTCCTGGATTCCCGACATGCCGGCTCGGTGAGCCAGGTCGGTGAGCAACGCCAGGTCAAGAACGATGGGTGCTGCCAGGATGCTGTCTCGGCAGAGGAAGTCGATTTTGATCTGCATCTTGCGGCCCATCCAGCCGAAGATGTCGATGTTGTCCCACCCTTCTTTGTTGTCGCCACGAGGCGGGTAGTAGTTGATTCGAACCTTGTGGTACAGGTTGTCATACAACTCGGGGTAGGTGTTGGGCTGCAGGATGGTATCGAGAACGGAGAGCTTCGAGACTTCCTTGCTTTTGAAGGATTCGGGGTCGTCGAGCACTTCGCCGTCCCGGTTGCCCAGGATATTTGTCGAGAACCAGCCATCGATACCCAGCATACGGGCCTTGAAACCGGGAGCCAGGATGGTCTTCATCAAGGTCTGTCCGGTTTTGAAGTCCTTTCCAGCGGTGGGAAGCTTGTTCTGCTTGGCCAACTGGAACAGGGCCGGGGCGTCGTTGCTCAGGTGCGGGGCACCGTTGACGTACGGGATGTTGTTCTTCAAGGCGGTGTACGCATAGATCATGCTCGAGGAGATGGCGGGGTCATTGGCCTTCAGCCCGGCCTCGAACTTGTCCAGGTTGGCGTGCACATCGGAGGTTTCCATGTAGGCTTCAGTGGAGCCGCACCAGATCATGACCAGGCGGTCAACGCCGTTTTCGGTTTTGAAGCGTTCGATGTCTTCTTCGAGCATCTTCGCCTTGTCTGCCAGGGTCTCCGCCTTCTTGACGTGGGGGCCGTCGAGCTTCTTGACGAAGCGCTTGTCAAAGACCGCTTTCATCGGCTTGATGGTGCGCAGATAGTCTTCCACCTGGGCGAGCTGCTCGGGGGTCAACACCCCGGCTTTTTTGGCAGCTTCGTAAGCGTCATCGGGGAAAACGTCCCAGCCGCCCACGACGATATCTTTCAGGTCGGCGAGGGGGAGTATGTCCTTGATGAGGGGGTTTCGCCCGTCGGTGCGCTTGCCCAAACGGATCCTCTGCATTTGAGTCACAGAACCGTATGCTGGGTAGATGCCTCGCCGAATCGATTCCAAACCGGCGATAAACGTTGTCGTAACGGCGCCCATTCCGGGAATCAAAACGCCGAGCTTGCCTTTGGCTTCCTTAATTTCAACTTTCTTTCCCATTCCTAATCCTCCACAAGGGTCTACTATCTCAAACATCTGTTTGATTCTACTTCGGGGACAAGTCCCTTCTCCAACGACTCTTTCGTCAATGGTCCTTTCTGGCTTACTTCAAGTGCGGCGCTTTGGCAAGCCATCCTTGCAGCTTCGACAACATCGCCGCAACGATGCCAGTGAATCAGGAAGGCCATGGCGAAGGTATCCCCGGCACCCGTAGGGTCCACTTCCACAACCGAAGTGCCGGGAACAGAGACCTCCCGGTCTCCCTGATATACCACCGCACCCTGTTTCCCGAGGGTCTCGATGACGACTGGGGCACAGGACCGAATTCGGGCGCGCGGTGGGTCACTCCACCCGATGTCCTCTTCGCTGTAGAAGAGGACGTCCACCCCCTTCAAGCTGTCCAGGAAATCCAGCTCTTCGTTGGGGGAGACCAGTCCGGACGCGTCCGCCACCCGCAGCCATCCCTGGAGACAAGCGCCGGTAGTCCGCCCCCGGACGTTCGAGGTTATGGGGGCAAGCAATTCGTCCATTACGGGACACAACAACACAAGCTCCGGGTTGACATCCTCGGGCAAACCGCCCTCGATGGCATCCCCCTTCATTAATAGGTGCTGAGTGCGGCGCCCGTCCTGATAGCGATTCTCAAACACGGTGGTTGAACCACTCCGATTCCCGAACCGGCGCAAGGGGAACTGGCGCTGCACAGCATCGATGGGGAAATCTTCCGGGACGCAAGCCAGTACGTCCACCGAGCAGCCCAGGGCATGGGCGCAGGATCCGGCGTAGTACACCGAACCTCCCGGCACATCTCCCTCTGGCATCTTGTCTATTGTGAAATTGCCC
>CALFHQ010000741.1 GCA_937876385.1 uncultured Pseudomonadota bacterium | reverse complement strand
CCTCGCCATGATCTTCATCGCAGCCATCTCCTGGACCGGTTCCGGGGCTGGTTTGAGCTCAGCAGGTGCCACCAGAAGCCCCCTCACCTCGGCAATCTTCAGCAACCTGAAAGCCACCCTCGATGTTGACAGAGACGGCTATATCCAGCTTTTTGAGGCACAGGACTGCGACGAAGGCAACCCCGCCATCAACTCCTTCGCCTTTGACATTCCAGACAACGGCATTGATGAGGATTGCGACGGAAGCGACGATGAGGCACAAGAGGGACTCGTGCTGGGAGACAGTGAGATCCCCTTCGTTTTCCCCCAGGCTCAGAAGTTCAACGTCCTGTATATCATGGTGGACGCTTTACGCGCCGACCACACTCACTTCATGGGATACAAACGCCCAACAACCCCCAATATGGACCTCCTGGCCAAAGAGAGTCTCGTCTTCAAGAACACCCTGTCGCAATACCCTTCCACCGGAATGTCCGTCCCATCGCAGCTCACCGGGCGCTACCCCGAATACATCGAGTGGGGAGAACCGAAAGGAAAATCCGACTTCATCCTTCAGGAAAACAACGTCTTGCTCCCCTCCCTGCTGGCCGAAAACGGGTACCAGACTCACGCCTTCGTTTCCGCTTGGATTCACAAGAACATCAAGGGGTTCGGTCGGTTCTTCCAAGGATTCCATCCACTCTACCCCTACAAGTCGTGGAAGAAGAACGTTCGCAATTCGAGCCCCATCAGTACTTTTGAGGCAATACGGTTCCTGAACGACAAGAAGGACGACAAGCCCTTCTTCCTCTTCGTTCACTATGAAGATCCTCACGAACCCTACGTGAATCACGATGCGCCGGGAAAGAAGTGGGGAAAGAAGGCGATAGACCGCTACGACAGTGACGTCTTCTGGACCGACCTGTGGCTGGGAATCCTCTTCGAGTTTCTTCGACATGCGGACTTGTGGGACAACACGGTCATTATCCTCACCGCAGACCACGGAGAGGAGTTCAAGGAACACGGAGACAAGTTCCACGGGCATCAGATTTACCAGGAGAGCATCTGGGTTCCTCTCCTCGTCCGAATTCCGGGGTATGAGCCGATGGTAGTGGACGACCGGGTGGGACTTGTGGACATATTTCCCACCGTCCTCGACGTACTGGGGATCGAGACGAACCGGTCCACCCTTCAAGGAATCAGCCTCCTGAAGACCGCGGCAGGTCAGGTGGATTCAGCCAACCGCCCCCTCTTCTCGATGCTCGTTGATCGTGGGAAGAACCCGGCGAAGAAACTCAAGGCCATCGTCCAGGGCCGCTTCAAGATGATTTGGGACCTCACGGAGAACAAGGAAGAATTCTACGACCTGGAAGCAGACCCGGGGGAACAACTAAACCTCGGCGAAGGGGGGTTGTCCCTCCACGAAGAACTGCGAAAGACCCTTCAACTGTTCCTGGATAGTTCCCATCCTTCCTGGAAGAGATTCTGAATCGGACCTCTCGGTTGCCTGTTGCGGATGATTTCG
>CALFHQ010000740.1 GCA_937876385.1 uncultured Pseudomonadota bacterium | reverse complement strand
AACGGATTGGCCTTCTCCCCAGACGAGTCCACCCTTTACTTCACATCCACCGACCCCGGTTCTGTGTGGAAGGTGGCGTTGGACGCTGATGGGAACACTGCAGGAGACCGGGAAGTCGTCGCAGAGGGAGCGGACCTGTCAGTGGCAGATGGCCTTCTTCTGGGAAGGGATGGCACCCTCTTCATCGCGGGATTTGGGGCCGCAAAGGTGCTGGCGTACCAGGACGGAGCGCTTAGCGTGGTCGCCCACGTCCCCGGAGGAATGGAACTCATGGGGGTCGCTTCCATGGCCTGGGGGCAAGGGGAGTTCAACCCCGGATCCATTTATGCCACCAATCTCCTGGCCCCTCGCATCGTCGAAATTCCCGTCGAATAGACCCCTCTTTCCCGCTCAACACGGGACGGTGGGCCGTCCGCAACTTGAAGTGACAGCCTCTCTATGTTAGGTTGGCCCGTCATGTAACCTGAAGGAGCAGAGATGTCTGAAGCCAAAAGCGGCGACAAAGTGAAAGTGCATTACACAGGAACATTGGAAGACGGAACGCAGTTCGATTCGTCGGTAAAGCGAGACCCCCTGGAGTTCACCCTGGGTGAGCAGCAGGTCATTGACGGATTCGACAAGGCCGTCACCGGAATGAAAGCGGGTGACAAGAAAGAAGTCAAGCTCCCCCCAGAGGAAGCCTACGGCCCTCGCTATGAGGAGCTGGTTCTCCAGGTCCCCAAAGAGCAGGTACCTGCGGACGTGGACCCGAAGATTGGTGACCAGCTTGAACTGAAGCACCCCAGCGGCCAGGCTCTTGTGGTTACCGTGACCACGGTGGAAGATGATCACATCATCCTCGATGGAAACCACCCATTGGCCGGGCAGACCCTCAATTTCGCTCTGGAATTGGTCGAAATCAGCTAGAACCTTGGCCGGAGTTGTGGACTCACTGCTTTTCCGAGCGAACTCGGCGAGAAAGGGGAGCGATGGAAGCCACCAGTGCCAGTCCCAGGGCCATCGTGGCTCCGATACGGAACACTGGCATGATGCCGATTACCAGGAGGGACAAGGCCGCAGCACCCAGCGAGGCAGCGATGGCCGGTGCCAGTCGATTCCCAGAGACTGGAGAGTCATCGATGTGGGGACCGGCCAAGGCCGGAGAACAGAAGAATGCGGCCACAGGAGGCAGCAGGTAGAGCACCGACGAGGCCGAGTCAATCTGGATACGCAACAGCCACCCGAACCCGAAGGTGAGGACTGTGACGAGGAGCGCCTCGATGCCCACACGGGCAACCAATAGAGGACTTCGCAAGACGGCGATCATCCCCAAAAACATGACCCCCCACAACAGCAATGCGGCCAGCCACAAATCGGTGCGAACCTTCTCGGTGACGAGGGGAATCACGGCGGGAAATCCGCTTACGGTGATTTGCATGTCGTCCGCCTGAGGGGGAGGCTCCAGCAGGTCCACCAGAATGCCTCGAGCCCTCGCCAGGAAGGAAGCAGTCCCCGGAAGGGACCCCACCATGTCACGAAGGGAGGCCATGACAGGCTCCAGTCGAAAACGCTGAAGTCCAGACTTGTAGCGAGATTCAAGAGTCGCAACCACCGAGGCAGCTACTTCGGGGGGGTACTCCATCTCCTTGAATCCTTCGGCACTGGTGATGGCGTCAAGGAGCTTCTCTTCCTCGTCGGGTTGCCCCAACGCAGCGGCGATGCGCTCCCACTCCGTTGTCGTGGGTTCAAAGGGAGAGTCGTCCGAGACCATGTACTCCTGAAGTTCGCCCATGAGAACCTTGCGGCGTTGGGCTTCCTCTGTTGGCGAGACTGGGGCCAAGAGTTGTTCGACAAGTTCGGACACAGCCCCGGGTTGCAAGCGCATTCCGGCGTGCACCGGGATGGCCGACAAGCGCAAGACGGCGCTCGCCGGACTGACATCGGCGGAGGCCTCTACCACTCTTTGGGCGATGGCGGCCACATCCTTTGCCGAGACGTCGGAGTCGGGCTGAATGCGTGCGGCCAGCATGGCCTCTGATCGGTCGTCCGAAATGAGAGGGGCGATGTCCGGGTTGCCCTCGAGGAAGAACCAGAGGTTCTGGAGCGCTCCTCTGTGGCTGGGAATTCGATGAATCCCTCCGAACTCCTCCCCTAGCATTCCCAGGATCTGGGTCACGGAACGCACGTCAGAGAAGAGGTATTCCCTTTGAAGAAGATCCGTCAGACGCATCAGACGGGCGCAGTCTCCAACTTGACGGAAGTCCCCCTTCAAGCTGATTTGCAGTACGTCGTTGCCCCCCATGTATCGGTCGAAGAAGGCGGTGGCTCTGCCCACGTCATCTTGTGTCGTGAAGATGTCTCTAGGGTTCAGCAGGAAGCGGTTGCGTTGGGCCGCGTAGATTCCCCCGGCAAGGAGTAGAACCACCACTGCAAGGGCAAACGCCGGCTTGATGTTGTGGGCAGCGGGCCCTGTGCCCGGAGGAAGTCTCCGTGTCAAAAAGGACAGCGCCGGAAGGAAAAGAAGGGCACTGGAAAGAGGAACAGTCAGCATCCCGATGGATGCCACCTGTCCGAAGTGGGCGAGGAAGGGAAGGGGAAAGAAAGAGAGGAGGAAGAGGGCAACTGCGCCGATGAAACTGGCTGGGAACATGGGAGAGAAGGACACTTTGCCCGACTCGAACCATTCCTGCGCGAGGCGGGCGTTAAACAGGGCTCCCAACGAGAGAAGG
>CALFHQ010000739.1 GCA_937876385.1 uncultured Pseudomonadota bacterium | reverse complement strand
GACGTAGGACTTGAGCGTACAGGTGTGCGGAGGTCAGGAGGATAAGTCCCCCCAGAACCACACTCATGAGTTGACGAAAAGGCACCAGATTCACGGGTCATCACCTCGATTGTGCGACACAGTACACCATTGTCGACCAAGATTGGGACCAAAATCCGGTGGGTAGCGTTCAAATCAAGCCGAGCCCGCCTTCTGGAGCTTGAGAGTTCCTTTCGTGCATGATAAACAGGGTGGCGACACCTCCATCGAGAAACGACTGTTGCGGGCACGCGGGCGTGGTTTTTCCGTGCGCATTCCGCACACAAAACGTGACCGTAACAGGGGGCGAGGGAAGCAGAGCATGTCGAAGAGCCGAAACAACTGCGTCCAGGTCGCAGCGATCCTCGTGTGTCTGGTGGCATTGCAGGTCAATGGATTGGCACAGGTGCGAGTGCTGCCGCCCACTACCGGAGAGACGATTTCCAGTGCGTTTGCCCGCTTGGAACCCGATTGGACCCTGGATTCGGGACGCATCGACAGGGACCGGGTTCAGGCCAAGCTGTGTCCTGGTTCGGGGGATGCCGACTGTGTTGTCCTGGACCTTTCAGACGGGGAAGGAGAGTGCGAGGGTACTGTGATGGGACCCTGGTGCGTGGTCGCCCGGGGGGGATTTGGGACCTTGGACCTTGGGGTTCTTTTGGAGGCGTTGTCCAGGGATTCCCGAGAGGACGTATGGACGCAAGTGGTGGATGAGAAATCCGATGACGGGTATCTCGGAGAGGAGCCTATCCCGGCGGCTCCAGATGAGCCCTCGGCAAGAGAGCACCGGATTTCGGTGCAGCGGTGGCCCAACACTCTTGTGGCCTGGCTGGTAGCGTTCCTGACCTTGCTGCTCCCTGGGTTTCTGGGGTTTCTGCTTGCGTGGGCGATGTCGAAAATCGTCCGACGACGGCTCTCTTCGTGGTGGTCTCTGGTGTTGATTTGCTGTGCTCCCGTGCTGCTGGCGTTGGCGGTGCCGATATTCTGGCTGGATGTCGGCTTCATGGACTGGTTGACGTTGTTTGCGGCGGGAGCTGTCGGCTTTGCTCTGGGGGGACACCAGATTCCGAGGAGCTGGAACCGAAAGGGGCTGGTGGTTGCGGGGGTCACGGCCCTTCTGGGGGTGATAGTGCTCGAGGGGGTGGCGCGAATTCTCCCCGAGCCCTCGCTGTTGTTTCTTGAAGCCGACCAGGTCCCCTTCCAAATGCAGTGCGAGAAGGGGATACCACCGGATGGAGAGCGGGCATTGCTCTTCTACCCGGCCAGATTCCCTGAGTGGGCAGCCCTACGCTTCCCTGCCAAAGATAGGGACAAGAAAGTCGTCTTGCATGTGGGGGACTCCATGGTGGATGGAACCATTGTGGCACCTGCAAAGACCTTCTCGGGGGTGTTGACCGCCTTGGACCCGGGCACAATTCACGTGAATCTCGGGGTCACAGCAACGGGAACAGACTACCAGGTCGGGCTCATCATGAACTGGCTCAAGGTGGTGAAGCCGGACATGATTGTTTTGTATGTCTTCAACGGCAACGACGTGTTCGAGTTGGGGCAGAAATACCCGTTTTGCAACAATGGCCCGTTGATGGATTGGTCTGATGGAAGGCCCACCCTTCGCTGTCCAGAGCCGATTTGGGGAGGCAAGACCGTGGATCGTGTTCTCCGCAGCCCCCCACCCTTCTTTCTGCGTGTCGGCGCTTCGATTTCGGCCTTTGCTCGACAGTTGTGCAGTGCTTACTGGCGACTGTCCGTTGCCGCCAGACTGGATGAAGAGGACGACGAGAAGCTGGCTCACATGAGGGGGTTGTTGACCTACCTGGACGATACGTTGCGAGAGGCCGGAGTTCCCCTGGTGGTCGTCCTGCTGCCTTGGCGAGCACGATTGGAAGACACAACGAAGATGCAGCAACGACTTCACCCGGAGTTGAGCCCAGAGGCTATGGGGCAAATGTTCGATGAAATTGGACTGAGATGGCTCAATGCCTGGGAACCGTTCGAAGCGCTGGTGGCGGAATCGGGAACGGAACCGTGGTTTTTGAACCATGTGCCCGGCGATGTTCATTTCAGCGTCAAGGGGCATCAATTCATGGCGGAGTGGCTCCTGAAACAAGGAATCTTCCCTCACTGACTTTCCCCCCATTTCCTTCCACAACAGGTGTTGTCATGTCGATTTTCGTCGTGCTAGGCTCGTTGGGCCACGAATCTTGAGGCGTGGGGGGGTGTGCACATGAGACGAGTCGTTCTGGTTGTGTTTGTGTGTGGATGGTTGTGGGGTGGAGAGAAGTTCGCCCAATGTGACGAGCATCAGCGGACGGCCGAAGAGGAGCCGGTGGTTGAGCTTGAGGGGGTCGTGGTCACTGCGGATCGAAGACCGGCGCCACTGAAAGACACAGCAGAAATAATCATGGTGGTGACGAGAGAGGAGATCCGGCGGATGAATCCGGCATCCACCGGTGAAATACTGGAATCCGTGGTGGGGCTGAACATCGAGTCCGGCACCGGAAGCGGCTACCCCAAACGCAGTATCATCAGCATCAACGGGCTCCCGCCACAATATGTGCTGGTTCTGCTGAACGGACAGAAGCTCCTCACCGACCACATCCATTCGGGGCAGAATGTGGACCTTATTCCCCCGGAATCCATCGAGCGAATTGAGGTCATCAAGACAGCCGCATCGGCTCAGTACGGGAGTGACGCCATTGGAGGGGTGGTGAACATCATCACCAAGCGAGACACCGCAGCGCCCCAAGCGAAGGTCATCGGCTCGTATGGCAGCAATCGCAGCGTGAATACGGGGATGGGGGTGTCCACGCCGGTGGGAAAGGGAGTTCATGTGACCCTGTTCGCCGACTGGGACCGCAGCGACGGTGTGGACGTTCTGGCCCCTGCGAATCGCTTGAACAACATGGGCTACGGGAAGGTCTCGCTGCTCAACAACGTGGAATTGGAGTTCAATCGTCACCTGTCCGCAGACCTCTATTTCAATTTCTTCCACAACAAGATGGATTGGCAAGATAGTGAAGTGCACAGCCGCCTTATCATGCCCAAGGCGGATCTTCACTGGAACGCATCTGAGGATTGGCAGGTCACGGGGACGGTGGAGTACAGCTCCTGGGAAGCGGACCTCAGCACCGAACTGAACGAGCTGTTGACCCCCAGGCTTTTCGCCACCTGGATAGCCTGGGAGGGGCGCAACCAGCTCACCTTCGGGGGAGACTACAGTTACAACTGGTTCCAGCGCACGGGGATCGAGGACACGATGACCCAGTGGGGGTACGGGGTGTTTGCTCATGACGCGCTGAAATTGAGCGACTCGTGGTCATTTTCGGCTTCCCTTCGAATGGACCACGTGGATGGATTGACTCCCGTATTTTCTCCCAAGGCGTCGGTGCTCTATCGTCCCATCAAAGAGCTGGGAATTCGGTTGGCGGTGGGTCGAGGGTTTCACGCTCCCACGGTGCAGGAGCTGTACGAGAAGGCGTACGGGCACGGTGGTACGGCGTTGCGGTTTGGCAATCCGGAGCTGGAGCCGGAAACCAGCACGGCGTTTTCGCTGAGCTTCGAGGCTACCCCGTTGAAGGGGCTTGAGTTGTTCGCCAACGGCTACTTTCACCTTCTGGACAACTTCATCGCCCCGAAGTACGAGGGGGCGTGGTCCGAGGACCCCACCAAAGACATGTGGGTGCGCACCAACATCCTGCGAGCCTGGATTTACGGAGGGGAGGTCTCCGGGAAGTGGACTCCCCTACCCTGGCTGAAGATCCAAGCCGGCTACAGCTACGGAGGAAATCGGGACGAGTCCAAGGACAAACAGCTTCAGTTTCATCCCGGGCATTCGGTGTTTGGAAAGGTTGACTTCAGGTGGCTGTTTGCCACCCACTATCGTCTCAATCTCTTCGCCCGGGTGACCCATCGAAACGGCCGCAGCGCATGGAACTGGAAGCCTGCCGGGGGGGAAGCGCAGGACAACGAAGAGGGCTATGTCACAGACCTCGCCAATTACACTCTGCTCGACGCCGGCGCCGAGGTGACACTATGGAGCCGCTACTCCGTTTTCGTCAACGTCACCAACATCCTGGGAGAGGACATTGAACACTTGGACGACGCGCTGACGCGCATCGACGGAGCGCCGCTGTATCGAGTCGGTGTGCGGGGCACGTTTTAGTTCATGTACTTCTTGATTTGGTATTTCGTTGCGGTGGCCTTTCGCTCTTGGTCGGAGAGGGTCTTCATGTAGGCCTTCCATCCCGGACAGACGTGGGCGTGCCAGCGCCACAGTTTCCCGAGGAACGAGTTGGGGTTGTCGTCATACTTCTTTCGCCAGCCACAGGTGGGACATTTGGGTTCGGGCATTGTTGAGCCTCCTGCTTCGCTTGTCCGTTGTCAGACGCAATGGGTCCTAGCCGCACCAGCCAGGGGAGTCAGGCATGCATTGGCCGCACACCGGACACAGGTCGATGCAACCACACACGAAGGCCTCGAAGCAAGTGGAATCCCCACCGCAATCCGTGTCGTTCCAACAGCACTGGGCGTCAAAGGGACAGACCTCCGAGTTGGGTGGAGGGACGCAACTTCCGGGCATTGAGTCGACCGACCCCTCCCCTCGGCACAACATCCCCTCTGCACAGTCCGAGTCGGTGTAGCAACAGGAAAGGGGCAGTGGGTCGCAATGCCCCGGAGTGGTGGGGGCTGCACAAAGCTTGTCGCAGGGGCACACCGTCGCCCCCACACAGGTTTGAATCATGTAGCAGTCCTCGTCTTCAAAGCACTGACCCGGTTGCAGCGGAGGGATGCAGGAGTGTCCGGGGCCGCATACCATGGCGTCTGGACAGTCGTCCTGGTTAACGCAGCACCACTCCGGAAGGGTGTCTCCTTGCAGATCCTCTGTCACCTCGGAGACTTCTTTGAGGTCCAAGATGACGATGTCGGGAATCTGGACGTCCTCGGTAAGTTCAGACTGGCTGTCTCGAGGAAGGGTGTCCGAGTCCGATTGGTCCTCCACCAAGCGGAGGTCCTTCGGCGGAAGGGTCGTATCCTGATCCACAGAGCTTCGTCCGCTGTTTCCGCAGGCACACAGAAGAAAGAGGAGAAAGAAAGCTGTTTGGGTCTTCACGGTCATAAGCCACCTCCGACCCCATTGTACCGAGAGTTCCCTGGATGCGATAGGCTGGAGAGCGAGGGGGTTGTCTATGGCTCCACGACTCGAAAGCGGTCCACTTCGATGACGATGGATTGCTCCATGGCCAGTGCGGGCTGTTGGACATCCACGGTGAAGTGAATTCGGGCCAGAGCAAGGGGAGCGTTCACTGGGATGGTCACCGTGGTGGATTGCAGGGGCTCCACGGAGATTTGGTCCATTTGTGTTGTCTGGACTTGTTCCTGGGAGGAACTCTCCAGGGTGACCGCCACCAGGCGGGAAGCGCTTCCCAACCCATTGAGTGCCCGGAAATGGTGGGGGCGCATGTCAAACACCAACTGTTCTCCCTGGCTGACGATGATGGGTTCGGGGAGGACCAGCGCGATGTCGAGTTTCGGGGGATTGGGATCTTCCCCCGTGACGAAGCCCAAGGAGGACGGGAGGAAGCGCAGTTCCAGTGCTTTTCCTCCCCCCTCGACGAAGCTATCGACCAGGCGAACATAGGTTTGTCCCCACAGGTCGTTGGGGAAGGTCAATTCGCTGTGAAAGAGGGTCCCGGCGGCAGACTCGCAGTCGAGCACCTGTTCGTTGCTCAGGGAAGAAACCGGGGGCAGGGTCATTGCAGAGGAGGTCGCAGCGCCGAGGGTGAGGAATTCGTCGCTGGTGGCTTCCACGGCTACCCAGATGAGTCCGGAGCCCAGGTGGCTGACGTTCAGCTCAATGGAAGTCTCCGATGTCTCGTGGGATTCGATGAGGTTGGTCTCTACACCTGCGGGGTGGTCCATGAGCCAAATTCGGTATCCCGTGGCATGTTCTCGAGGGGCCCAGGTGACGGACAAGACGCGTTCCTGGGAGACTGTTGCCTGGAGGGCCTCTGGAGGAGCAAGCAAGGTGGGCCATGTCCCCAAAACGACCCCTTGAGCGACGGCCTGGTGAAGGGCCTGCATACCGGTGCGCAGAAAGTGGTAGGGCTCGTTTCGTATTGTGAACAGGCCGTAGTTGCCGTCTTCGCCATCGAAGCGTCCGGTTGCAGGTTCATCGAGGTACATGAACCAATGCCAACCGGTGGCATAGGCCGTGCCGTCGGTGGAGCGGTCGAGGAGCCAGTGGATTTGATCGCTGTAGTAGTTCAGGCGCTCCTGCTGGGTCTTCCCAACGAATCCGGCTCCGAAGGTGTTGGGAAGCCCTGAGTCGTCTGCTCGCAGGCCGAATTCGGTGAGCCAGAAGGGCTTTGGGCCGTTGGTGGAGAAGGCCCAGGTGGACCAGTTGAGCCAGCGTTCCTCTGCGGGGCCTCCCAGCACCATATCTGTGAGGGGTTGGGAGGGGATGTAGTAGTCGTTGATGCTTATGACGTCGCAGGTTTGGCCCGCCGCTTCCCAGACGGGCTTCGCTGCCACAGAGGCGATGCGGGCGCACAGGTTGAGTTGATTGGGAGTAACCGCCTTGACTGCTGCGTTGGTGGT
>CALFHQ010000738.1 GCA_937876385.1 uncultured Pseudomonadota bacterium | reverse complement strand
GCTTTCGAGTTCGAACTCGTGATCAACCAACTCCACCTGCCCGGAGAACGACAGCAGTTGTTGGTCCTTGTCGAAGATCCATTCCTGAACGCTCATACGCGGATACCAGTCCACTTCCAGAAGCTTGAACTCCAGGGAAAGGCTGTCCATTTCGTCCAGCACTGGGGCGGTGTAGATAGGCCAATCCCAGGCCATGGTGGTTCCCTGCTGTTGGGTGAACATTTCCGGGTCCCGGTGCTCCAGAAGGCTCTGATGGATGAGGATGTTCTTGCCGAAGGTCTGCTGCACGTAAGGATTGTAGCGAACCTCACTTTCCACCACGATTTCCGCGGGGGGAGCGCCATTCTCGCCGTCAAACAACACGTGACTCTCTCGGTCGTTCTTCAACTCCAGGGATTTCAAGCGAATGTCGATCTTCCTGGAATGAAACAGGGTCGCTGTGGCCAACACCCCGGCAGCGTCGGTGTCCGGCAAATTCATGTGGTCGACGTAGTAGAAGGAATGGGAAGCCGGAACAATGGAACCATCGGCTGCATGGAAGGCGACATCGGGGTCTTGCGTATGGAAGAACTCATCCATGCTGTACATGATGCCGTCGTTGGGTTCGTCCCCGGGATTGTTGAGGTCCAGCAACGCGATGCCCAGGGCCTCCTCAATGCGAGGATCCGTGGCGCACACGTGGTGGATGATCATGTTCTCCAAGAGGGGATTGTTGCCAGCCCGCAACTTATGGTCATACCAGCAGACTTCGTCCTGGACATAGTCGGGATTCATGTGGACGAAATCCGATTGGCCGATACCGAACAACTCGGCTATTTCCTGGACTGTCTGGTTGTCGTACAGCCGGGCCAGTCTGGCTCCGGCGATGACGCCGGCGCTGGTGAACCATCGAACAAATCTCCCCTCTGCTGCCAGATTCTCGATGTTCTGTTCGATGATGAGACGGGCCACCAGGCACCCCATGGAGTGGCAGGCGATGTTGATGTGAGTAGCCCCGGAGATGTCCAGGCGGTGTCTCATGAACTTCGCAACAATGAGCGCGTAGCGATGGAGCCCGTTGACTCCCGTCTGCCCGGGATAGGCTTCGATCTCATCGACGTCCTCTGGAGTCAGCCAACTGGTGTCCGGAATGGCGCCGTAGTAATCCACCTTGACCCGCTGGTTGGGGGCAAGCGCACCCGCTTGCGTGTTGCCGCACGGAGTGTCTATGCCATACGTTTCCAGATCCTCGAGGATGCCACCGCAGCCGCCTGTGCTACCGTAAATCGACTCGTCCCAGTCACTGTTGCTGTTGCTGAAGCCATGCAGCCAAATGGTGATGGTGGTGTCGTTGTTCCAACTCTTCGTGCCCGTCATCAAAGGAAGCCCGCCGCAGTCCGCCGGACAGTTTCCCAGAAGCTCCTCGCAAGGGTCACAGGTGCCGTTGGAGCAGTCGTCCCAGCGGTCCTCATCCATCACCGGCCCAATGCACAACCCGCCGAGGCACATGCCCCCAGGGCAACTGTCCGGGTCACCGCTGCTGCAAGTGTAGTCAAACGATTCACTGCTTTGGCAATCAATGTCCAGTGGGGCCGGGACATCCTCCTGCACCTCCTCCCAGACCTCTTCCTTGATCTCAAAGCCCGCATCTTCCAGACTGTCGAACTGGCCGTCCAGCTTCCCGATTTCCTCGGTTGCCAGGTCGAGTTCCATGTCGTTGTCCTGGATCCCGTCTTTGTTGCCTGCGTCGCTGAGGCTCAGATCCGGCGAGGAATCCATGATGTCTGTCGAGGAAAGGTCTGTGAGGTCTAAGGGCGTCTCGGAAGAGGGGCCGGGGCTTGAACAAGCGAGGGTTGCGCAGAGTGACAGAACCAGCAGGCAATGTGGGTGCTGAGTGAAAAGGCGTCTCTTCATGGGGCCTCCTCGAAAATCGTTTTCCGGAGGACCGCCCAGCGCTGACCTTAATGTACAAACTTCCCCAGCCAGTATGCGTGACGGAAGTCCACTCCGGGAAGCATAGCCGAACCGCCACTCCTTCGCAATGACCGAACCGGCCGAGAAATCGCCTGAGCGGGTCCGAGAATCCGACCCCACCGATACCCAGAACGAGGTGAAAGCAACGGTTCAAAACCCCGCTTTCCGCCCACATTGGCACACGCCTTGCGACTGAGCTGACGTTCCATTCTCACGAAATTGAGCCACGGGAGAAGAATATGAGGCAAGCACGTATGGGGATTCTCGCTGTTACACTGGTTGTTGTCATGGCCGGTTGTTTCGGCGGGACGGGGGAACGCCGCCGGACTGCCGAGTGAGTGCGAGCCCCCATGTCGTTTGACCCTTTCTCTTGCGAGCTTCTCGGGCGGCTCGACAATGCAACCGTTGTGGATGGCGTCCTGACGGCCAGCGCACCGGACGCCAGGTTCCCGATCTGGCTGCCGGTTTGGGGAGAGGCTGACGAATTTTGGGGGATTGAGGTGGTGGGGGTAGGCCTGCATCTGGTAGCCACCGTGACTGGAACAGGGGATGCCATGACCTGGACCAACGGAATCATCGGTACCGCCATACCCAAGACCCGTATTCTTGAGGCTCTGAGAGCTCTGCCGCCAGAGACTACGGAAGGATGGACTGCGGAAGGATCGTGGTTGTCCGTGTCCATTGGCATGGTGGTCAATTTGTTCGACATCTTCGTTCAAGAGGACATCGACCTCGACGATGATGGCGAACCAGACGGAGCATCCATCGGCATCAAGTTCGAAACCATGTCAGGAAAGACTGTCGGTATGGTCAAAGAGGAATCCGTTCTATCACCGTTCTTCCCCCCATCCTCCAATTGAACCCGAGAACGAGCCCGAACTGCCACCCAGGACGACGACGCAGGTGCTGTCAACGTCAGTTCGGCCTGCGATGACTCGAATTCCCACTCAGACCGGCAGGAAGCGTAGGAACTCACTGAACCGAAGCCACAGGGTCGGCTTCTGGTCCTTGAGGCCGTCCAATTCCGCCCGGATGCGTTCGAGTTCTCCTCCATCGAGCCAGAACCCTCCACATTCATCACAGAAGTCCAAGATGACCTCGGAGTACGACAGGAACTCCACCTTCCTCATGGTGTTATCGGTGCATGACGGGCACACACAGGGATGGTCGTCTTGCTTCATGTCCTCCACAACGTCGTCGCTCTCGGTGCAGTACTCGATGTCCCCCTTCGAGGTCGGGACCAACTTCGCCATCTCGCCTCGGTCCAAGAAGAGACCGTTGCAGCGACGGCAAACATCAACTTCAACACCGTTCTCACTGACGGCCTCCAGGTCCATCTGACAGCGCGGACACGTTCGTTTCATTGGATTCACCCCTGCCTACTTTGAAGACTGCTATTCTGATCGTGTATTCTCGCAGATAGCAAACATCTTGACAACCCCCGAGGCTCTGGCGTTACGATTGCCAATGGTACACCGCATAATCCGGAGGTCCCGTCTATGAGAATTCCATCTCCTGCGAACATCCACATGCTCGACAGCTTGGCAAAGAAGCGAATTCTCTCGGAGCACCTGCTGCTTTGGCTCATCATGTGTGCAGCGGTCGCTGTCCTAGTCCATCCCTGGGGTACGGTTAGCTGGTCGCTGAAACACCCGACAATTTCCTGGGTCGCCGGACATCAGCTGACGGTGCTCCTGCTCTTCGGCGCCGTCACCTTTCTGACATCCATCAGCTTCAAGATCCTCGACCGAGTCGTCCTCGCTGGTGCGGTGAAGCTCTCCGCTGCCCCGCAAGATTGGCTCGGAAGGCATTCGGCCGAGGACATCCAGTGCATGGTCAACGAGTGCATTTCCGCCCTGAAAAAGGAGCGAGCCGAACAGGCAAAGGTCTTCATCCTCAAGAGCCCAGAGGCCAATGCTGCATCGATCAACTCGTATTTCCTCAACCATCTTGAGCATCGCAATGCCATCTACCTCAGTTCCTTTGTCCTCAGAGTTCTGGAGAACGATGAGTTGAAGGCTCTGATTGGCCACGAACTCGGGCACTTCTATCACTACCAGAGCCCCCTCGTTCGGGCCCCATTCCTGTTGAACTGGAGCCTCTCTGTGCTCTGGCTGGGCACGGTTTGGCGTCTCTTCGGCGCCGGAGGGAGTCTTAGCGAATCCCTCTGGCTGTTTTCCTGGTGGGGGACTCTCCTTCTTCTGATACCCGGTGTTCTTTGGATCATCGGTCGTGTTCGAATCCGAACCATGGACTTCTCACATGTTCACGAATTTCTGGCTGACCATAC
>CALFHQ010000737.1 GCA_937876385.1 uncultured Pseudomonadota bacterium | reverse complement strand
GCCTACCGGATTCCTCCTACGACCCCGTTGGAAACCCCGACGGCAAGGAGAAGCTGGCGCAACTGGTGCGGATGTGCCGAGCCCTGTACGACATGTCCACCACCTTCAACATCCCCATGACCAGCGGCAAGGACAGCATGAAGAACGACTTCCGCCGGGACGGGGTGAAGATCTCCGTACCTCCCACCATTTTGTACTCCATGGTGGCTCGGCTGGACGACGTTCGCAAAGTGGTTACCAGCGATTACAAGGTCGCCGGCGACGTCGTCTACCTCGTTGGAACGACCTACGATGAGCTGGGAGCCTCGGAATTCTACCGGCTGCACTCGCTGCTCGGTGCCAACGTTCCAAAAGTTCGAAGAGACGAGGCCATGGCCCGCTACCACAAAATGGAAGATGCCCACGACGCCTCCCTCATTCAGTCCAGCCACGACCTCTCCGATGGAGGGCTCGCCGTCACTGTGGCAGAGAGCGCTTTTGGCGGGATGCTGGGGTGCTCGTTGAGCCTCCCGGATGATGACCTTTCGACGCAGGCATGGCTGTACTCGGAGTCCCACTCCCGCTTCCTCGTCACCACCAAACCGGAAGATGCCGAGGCCTTTGAAGGGATCATGGGCAACGACTGTACTCGCCTCGGGGTGGTCACCGATGACTCCCAAGTTGTCGTGACGAGACAGGGGAAGACTTTGATTGACGTAGACGTGGCCCGGCTTCTCAATGCCTGGTCCATGGGCTTGGAGAAATAGCATGAGCAAGGTAAGAGCCATTGTGCTGACGGGATTTGGAATCAACTGCGAAGAGGAGATGTCCGCTGCCTATCGACTGGCGGGCGCCCACGCAGACGTCGTCCACTTGAACGACGTTCTCCTGGAGAAGGTCTCCATTCACGACTACCAGATTTTGAACTTCCCCGGGGGATTCTCCTTTGGAGACGATCTAGGCTCCGGGAAGGTGCTGGCCAACAAGCTGCGATACAAGACCACCGGAACCAACCGCCTCTTCTTTGATGAAGTGGAGCGCTTCCTGGGGGACGGAAAGTTCGTCATGGGAGTGTGCAACGGGTTCCAGGCGCTGGTGAAAATGGGGCTGCTTCCAAACGTCACGACCAACGCCGGTCAAGACGCCACCCTCACCACCAACCGCTCCGGGAAGTTCGAAGACCGCTGGGTCACCTGCCGAACCTTCGGCAATGACAAGACCCCGTTCCTCACCGGAATCGACAACATCGACCTCCCCATCCGACACGGAGAAGGGCGCTTGATTCTCGCTTCCGACGAAGTCAAAGAGCTGGTGGAAGCCCAGGGGCTCAACTGCCTCACCTACGTGGATGCGTCAAATCAGCCCACGGCTGAATACCCCCTCAATCCAAACGGCTCGGACTTGAACTGCGCCGGGCTCACCGACAAGACGGGACAGATTCTGGGGCTCATGCCCCACCCGGAGGCCTACCTGTCCTTGTACAATCACCCCAACTGGCCCCTTCGAAGGCGCAACAACCCCGAGCTGTCCGAGGACGGAGAAGGGTTGAAGCTCTTTACCAACATCGTTGAACACATCGCCCGAACTGCGTTGTAGGAGGAGAGAACCATGGCCGTTGACCGTCACCCCATCAAGAGAGCCCTGCTGAGCGTATCCAACAAGGACGGCATTGGAGCGTTTGGACGCTTCCTTCACGAAATGGGGGTGGAACTCATCTCCACCGGGGGCACCGCCAGTTCCCTGCGAGAAGCGGGCGTTCCGGTGACCGACATCGGCACCTTGACTGGAAACCCCGAAGCCTTCGGAGGGCGGATGAAGACCCTCTCCTTTGAAGTAGAGTCGGCCCTCCTGTTTCACCGAGAGCGAGACGCCAAAGAGGCCAAAGCGCTGAACATCAACCCCATCGACATCGTGGTGTGCAACCTGTACCCCTTCAAGGCGGTTCGAGACCGTGGGGGGGACTACAACGAGCTGGTGGAGAATATCGATATCGGCGGTCCCACCATGATTCGGGCCGGGGCCAAGAACTACGAATATGTCGCGGTGGTCTGTGACCCGGCGGACTACACCCCGTTGACGGAAGAACTGAAAGAAAACGAGGGTGCCCTCTCCCTGGACACCCGACACGGCCTCATGCGCAAGGCTTACTGTCACACGGCGGACTACGACAAGGTCATCGCACAAGCCTTGAGCGACGCAGCGGGGAGCCCACCGTTCGCATGTCCTTTGCCAATCCCCTTCCCCTTCGCTACGGAGAAAACCCCCACCAACCAGCCCACTTCTTCCCCAACGAGGAAGATGCAACGGGGCTGTCTGGAATCGAGATTCTGGGGGGAAAGGCCCTCTCCTTTAACAACATCATGGACCTCGCCGGGGCAGTGGAAGCGGTGGCCGATTTGGACGACTTCGGTTGCGCCGTCATCAAGCACACCAACCCCTGCGGATTGGCCCAGTCGAAACAACAGGACAAGCTCCTGGAGCTGGCGTGGGAAGGTGATCCGATGTCCGCTTTCGGCTCCATCATCGCCTTCAACAAGCCGGTGGATGCGCCGGCATTGAGCTTCCTGAATCTGGATCATCCAAAGAAGATGGAACGAAAGTTCGTGGAAGTGGTGGTGGCCCCGGACTTCACCGAGGATGCCCTGGCCTACCTGAAGAACCATGAATCCCTCCGAATCGTGAAGCTGGACCCCAAAACCCTGGATGACCCCTGGGACTACAAGTTCGTCCACGGAGCGCTCCTGGCGCAGCGGCGGGACACCGACCTTCTGGGCACCGTCGAAGTGGTCACCGAGGTCGCCCCCCAGCCTGTGGATGAAGGGCTCATGCGCTTTGGCCTGCAGGCCGTTCGGCAGCTCAAGTCAAACGCCATCTGCATCGTTCGTCGGCGCGCCGACGGAGCTTTCCAACTGCTGGGGATGGGCGCTGGACAGCCCAACCGAGTGACCTCTACCAGACTTGCGGTGGAGAAAGCGTATGAGAACCTCACACGGGAAGCAGAAGCGCTGGGCAAGGATGTCGAGGCGCACCTGAAGGCGGAGCTTAAGGCAGCGGTGTTGGTGTCCGACGCCTTCTTCCCCTTCCCCGACAATATCGACATGGTCGCCGAAGCGGGAATCGGAACGGTGTTCCAGCCCGGCGGCTCGATTCGAGATAAGAAAGTTATCAAGGCTTGCAACCATCACGGCATTGCCATGGTCATGACCGGCAACCGACACTTCAAGCACTAGGAGGCGTGAAGCAATGAAGACTCTGAACCGATTCGCCACACCCCAGTTGGAGAAATTGCACGAAGGGAAAGTTCGCGACAGTTTCCGGGTGGACGCTTCGACCCGGATGATCGTGGTCACCGACCGAATCTCCGCCTTCGACTCAGTGCTTGACAGCACCATCCCCGGCAAGGGGGCTGTGCTCAACTGCTTGAGCAATTTCTGGTTTGAAAAGACCCGTCACATCGTGCCCAACCACGTCGTCAAGCAGGTAGACCCCAACATTACCCTGGTAAGAGAGGCGGTCCCCATTCGAGTGGAGATGATCGTTCGAGGGTACATCACCGGCTCCATGTGGCGTGGCTACCAGGCAGGCAAGCGAGAGTTCTCCGGTGTGGTGGTTCCAGACGGTCTGACCATGAACCAGCGATTCCCCGAGCCCATCGTGACTCCCACCACCAAAGAGGAATCCGACGAAGAGATCACCCCCGCCGGGATCGTCAAGGCAGGGCTTGCCAGCCGGGAGACTTACCAAGCCCTCGATTCCATCGCCCGAAAGCTGTTCAAGCTCGGCTCTGGATTCCTGGAAACCAAGGGATTCCTCATGGCCGACACCAAATATGAATTCGGCCTCATTGGAGACACCATCGTCCTCATCGACGAGATTCACACCCCGGATTCCTCCCGCTTCTGGCAGAAGGATGACTTCGACAAGGACCCAACAAAGGTCACCCAGAAGGACAAGGAATATGTTCGCCAGTGGCTCCTGGCCAATCGAGACGACAAAACCGGAGAGATTCCCGGAAAGCTGCCCGAAGAAGTGGTCCTCGAAACCACCAAGCGATACACCGAGATGTTCAAGATTCTCACCGGGGAAACCATCGACCTCAACGTTCCCAGCGGTGTTCGATACCGCATGTACCACAACCTGGTACACGAGGGGCTCATCAAGCCGGGGTACGTGGCCCTGGTCATGGGTTCGCCGGCAGACCTCGAACACGCCAACGAAATCGCTGCCAGAATCCGGAAATACGGCATTCGCACGGACCTGCGCGTGATGTCCGCCCACAAAAACGGGGAGCGAATTCCCGAATTGGCCGCAGAGTACAATTACTCTATTGAGCCGGGTGTCGTCATTGCCATTGCCGGGCGCTCCAACGGCCTCGGGGGGGCCCTTGCTGCCAACCTCAACCTCCCGGTTATCAACTGTCCCCCGTTCAAGGACAACCTGGACATGATGGTGAACATCAACTCCTCCCTGGTGATGCCCTCGAAGACCCCGGCAGCGACTGTGGTGAAACCGGAAGCAGCAGCCGCGTTCGCCATTCGAGCGTTGAACCTGCCCCACTTGAGGGCCCGGGTAAACGCAGAAATCGAGGCCATCAAGCTGGAGCTCATCGAAGCCGACGCCAAGGTCCGGGGGTTGAGCGAATGAGACACGCCATCTCCCCACTGGACGGGCGCTACGGCCAGAGGCTTGACCCCCTGGCGGACTGTTTCTCCGAATTCGGTCTGATGAAGAGCCGCTGCGAAGTGGAGTTGCGCTTTGCGCTGGCGCTGGAAAAGACGGGGGCGTTTCCGACTTTGACGACAGAGGAGACGTCTCGCATCAACGAGTTGCTCAACTCCTTTGGTGAAGCCGACTACCAGCGAATCAAGGCCATCGAGAAGGAGACCAACCACGACGTCAAAGCCGTCGAGTTCTTCCTTCGAGAAGAGCTGAAGCTGGCGAATCCAAACCGGATTCACTTTGGTTTGACTTCCGAGGACGCCAACAACCTGGCCTTCACCCTGTCGTTCAAGCGCTACCACAAACTGCAGGTTGCACTCTGGCAGGAAGTTCTTTTGAAGTTGGAAGAGAGAGTCCGTGAGTGGAAGGAGATTCCCTTTCCGGCGAGAACCCACGGCCAGCACGCCTCCCCGACCACTGCGGGAAAGGAGATGGCTGTGTTCCTCCACCGCGGGTTGGGCTTCTTCAAGCAACTCAAGGAGTTTCGTTTTCAAGGGAAGTTGAACGGCGCCACGGGGAACTTCTCGGCCATGAAGAGCGCGTTGCCGACGGTGGATTGGATGGCGTTTATGGAGGAGTTCGTTTCCTCCATGGATCTGCGCCCGAACTTCGTCACAACGCAAATCGACGACCACGACACCTGGGCTTCCTGGTTCAATCTGACCCGCAGCTTCAACAACGTCGTCATGGATCTAGACCAGGACCTCTGGCTCTATATTTCCTACGGCTACATTCGGGAGAAAACGGTGGGCAACGAGGTGGGTTCCTCCACCATGCCCCACAAGGTCAACCCCATCAACTTCGAGAACTCCGAGGGGAATCTGCAGTTATCAAACGCCCTCCTGGTGGAGTTGTCCAACAAGCTCACCCGCTCACGCATGCAGCGGGACCTTTCGGACTCCACCGTGACTCGAAATGTCGGGGTGGCGTTGGGTCACGCCCATCTGGCGCTGACAGAGACCTTGAAAGGTCTGAAGAAGGTCCAGGTGAACGACGACTTCTGCCTGCAAGAGTTGAAGGAGCATCCCCAATTGCTGGCGGAGCCGATTCAGACCATCCTGCGGCTGCACACCACAGTCGATCCATACACGTTGCTCAAGGCGCTCACCCGTGGGAAAGCGGTGACCTTAGACGAGCTGCACGACTTCATTCGCCGCCTGGATATTCCCGAGGAGGTCAAGTCGCAGCTCTTGGCCCTTCGAGTGGAGAGCTACCTGGGGGATGCGACTCGAATTTGCGACCGTGTCTTGAAAGAGGCCAAAGAGGAGTGGATGTCATGAAGATTGGAGTGATCGGATCGGGGGGGCGGGAACACGCCCTGGCATGGAAACTGGAACAAAGTCCCCTGGCATCGGAGGTGTACGTCATTCCAGGAAACGGCGGCACTCC
>CALFHQ010000736.1 GCA_937876385.1 uncultured Pseudomonadota bacterium | reverse complement strand
TGCTCCCAGCGCACGGTACCGTACTCGTCGTAGCCGACCCAGGGGCCTACAGGTAGACCTTCCTCGAAGGTTCCCTGCTGAGAAATGGTCGTGCCGTCGTCGAACCACCAGGTCCAATCGCCCGAAGCCAGCCCCAGGTAGTACTCGCCGGCGATGACTTTCGTTCCGGCCATATTCCGGAAAGTGTATTCGCCGTGTGCGACCATGTTGTCCAAGCGGCAGTATCGGTGCTTCCCCTGGTAGTCTGTCAATTCTACAAGGTGGCCTCCCCCTTCGCACGGGGTGGGCTCCAGTTTCACTTCCCCGCAGCCATAGCCATTGAAAAACAATAGGATGGTGCAGCAGAAGACAGAAAGCTTGCCAATAGCGGCCGGTACTTGCATCCAGATTTCCCCCGTGTACGGATTCTCGGGCGTCCGTGTCTCATCAGATGTTCGGGTAGGGCGTTGCCTTAGTGTATTTCAACGACCTCTGGGCTGTCAACGGCAGCGCGCACCGGGGACGGAGGGTGGTCGAGCGGGCAGCGCGCAGCGGGCAGCGGGGACGGAGGGTGGTGGTGTGTTCGATGCGGGTTGCTTCCGGCGCGCAGGCGAGATAGGATCGGTGGCGGTTCGCTGGCGTTTGCAACGGAGTGAGGTTTCTGGATGGCATCCAAGGGTGAAGCGGCTCCAGAGTCGGCTGTGTCCTCTGGTACGTCTGCTGCTCGGTTTGGCTACTTTGGTGGAGTGTTTACTCCGAGCATCCTCACGATCCTGGGCGTTGTGTTGTACATGCGCTTCGGCTGGGTTGTCGGGCAGGCCGGGCTGGCGGGTACATTGCTCATTGTCATTGTAGCCCACCTCATTTCTCTGGCCACTGGGCTCTCCATCGCCAGTATTGCGACCAACCGTCGAGTGGAAGCGGGCGGGGCCTACTTCATGATCAGCCGGTCTTTGGGCGCACCCTCCGGGGCGGCCATCGGTATTCCGCTGTTTCTGGGGCAGGCGCTGAGCATTACCTTTTATGTCGTGGGCTTCACCGAGTCCCTGACCTACCTATTCCCCGAACTCAACCTGCAATTGACGGGAAGCATCGTCCTTCTGGTGCTCGGCCTTATCTCTTTCAAGAGTGCGGATCTGGCTATTCGATTGCAGTACGTCATCATGGCCCTCATCGTGCTGTCGCTGTTTTCCTTTTTTATGGGAGGCACCTACGAACCGTCGAACATCGTCTGGTGGAACCCCGAGGGCAAGGGGTTCTCCACGGTGTTTGCCGTCTTTTTCCCTGCTGTAACGGGGATCATGGCCGGGGTCAGCATGTCCGGCGACCTGAAGGACCCGAGGCGAGCCATTCCTCGAGGAACGCTGTTGGCCATAGCGGTAGGGTTCATCATCTATATGGTGGTTCCAATCTGGTTTGCCATGAACCAGCCCACCGCCGACCTCATCGGAAACACCGAGGTTTTCTTCAGTACTTCGAGGTGGCGGGCTTTGGTGTACGCCGGGTTGTGGGGTGCGGCTTTGTCAAGCGCTATTGGTAGCATGCTGGGGGCACCTCGCACGTTGCAGGCGCTGGCGAAGGACGGATTGATGCCGAAGATCTTCGCCCGGGGATCGGGGCCCACGCAGGAGCCTCGGATGGGGCTTCTGTTCAGCTTCTTCCTGGCTGAATTGGGCCTCCTTCTGGGTAGTCTGGACGCCATTGCTCCGGTTTTGACGATGTTCTTCCTGGCTACTTACGGGGTGACCAACCTGGTGTGTGCTTTGGAGCGTTGGGCGGCTACTCCCAGCTTCCGTCCGACCTTTCGTGTCCCTGCTTGGGTGAGCTTTGCCGGTGCGTTGGCATCCTTCTATGTCATGTCGATTATCAATTTTGGAGCGATGCTGGCGGCGTTGGCCATTTCGGCGTTGATTTTCGTCTATGTCGAGCGCCGTTCTCTGGGTTCAGCCTGGGGAGACGCTCGCCATGGGCTTTGGGCAGCGGTGGTTAGAGCGGGGCTGTTGCGCATGGGTCGGACCGAATACCATCCCTCCAATTGGCGCCCGAACCTTGTGGTCTTCGGAGGAGACCCGGCGAAGCGCTCCTACTTGTTGGACCTGGGCTGCACGCTGGTTCAGGAACGGGGGATTGTCTCCTACTTCTGGCTCTTGACCGGTTCGGTGAAGGAGTTGGCCGCAGAAGGGCGTGTGCTGGGCAAGAAGCTCCGGACCCAGTTCTCCGAACGTTATCCCAACACGTTGCCTCGGGTGGACATCAGCCCGGACAAGTACAGGGGTGCTGTTTCCATCGTTCAGACCTACGGGTTGGGGACGTTTGAGGCCAACACCGTCATGTTCGGTTGGCCGGAGAAGAAGGAGCGACATGCCGGATACGTGGAAATGCTGCTGGACATGGCAGCTTTGAATCGAACGTTGCTGCTGGTTCACCATCAGGCGAGTCACCGGATGGGACCTCCCAGACAGGTGGATATCTGGTGGGGGGGATTGAAGGGGAACGGAGGGATGATGCTGTTGCTGGCGTTCTTGCTGCACAGCCATGACTATTGGCGGCAGACGGGGTTGCGCCTCAATACCGTGATTAACACTCCTGAGGAGTTCGATTCAGTTCACGAGGGGTTGGTGTTGATGCTCCAGGAGGCCCGGGTGGATGCTGTTCCGAACGTCATTTTGCGGGAATCTCGTTCTATTCCAGACATCATGGCCGACGTCAGCGGCAATTGCGATCTGGCCATTCTGGGTCTTCGGTTGCCGGACCCCACCGAAGATCCATCTCTGTTCTTCGAGCGAAACGAGACTTTTCTGAGTCGCCTTCCAACGACCATCATGGTTTATTCCGGTCGAGATTTTCAGTACGAACCCGTGTTGTTTGACGCGTAGTCGGCTGGTGGCGGGAGTTGGGTCTGGTCAGGGATGGTAGATGGGTCCGAATTCGAAGTCATCCATGGTAAAATCGGGGTCGTCTGCTGCTCGAATCTTCACATATCCGATGGGCTGGTCAGAGAAGTACTCGACGAAGGCGGTTCCTTCTGATTGGGTGTAGCTTGTGTGGAAGGGCTGGCCGCTTCCGGGAGGGGTTTCGGGTGGGTAGTACTCGACGGCGATGCCGTCGGGCCATGTCTGGCCGATGTAGAGGGCGACGTAGTGTGTGGCTCCTTGCTGATTCACGCTGCCTTTTGGCAAGACGAAGCGGACCTGGACGGCATCTCGCCAGGGGTTGTTCTTGTCGTCGAGTGAGGCGCAGGAGCTTCCCTTCGATTGGGATGCCAGTTCCCAATTGTTTGTTGTGACGACAGAGTCGTTTGTGTCGGTGTAGAAGAGGACTCCAGCTCCGTTGTACATCGACTCGATATTGAAGTAGTTGCCCAGGGTGCCCCCTTGCAACGAGTGTCCGCAGTCGATGACTCCTCCGCACAGGGCCTCGGTGCCGTCAGAGAGGGCGCAGAACTTTGCCATCTGGCATTGGGGGGATTCGCAGGGGATGAGGCAGCGTCCTTCGATGCAGTTGTCGCCTGCGTCGCATTCGCCGCAGGAACCACCGCAGCCATCGTCGCCGCAGAGCCGGTCACCGCAGTCGGGGGTGCAGTCGACGCATTCTCCGTCGACGCATTGGGTTGAGGAGAGGGCACAGTCCCCAGCGAGGTCAAAGCCTGTTCCGAAGTCATTGCATTCCAGGATGCGTGAGCCGTCGCATTTGCGCTCTCCGGGCTCACAGTTTTGCCGTTTGCAGTTGGCTGCTTCGGCGTCGGCGATGCACACTGTTCCTTCTTCGCATTCGCCGCACGAGTTGCCGCAGCCGTCGTTTCCGCAGGCTCGGTTTTGGCAGTCAGGGATGCAGTTTCCATCGGGAAGGAGGTTGTCGGGGATGAAGGAGTCTTCCAGGACGTCCCCGACGGCGTTGTCCGCCTGAGAGCCGAGGTCTTCGGGGTTGGTGATGTTGTAGATGCTGGGCTTGTCGCTGGAGCCGCAGCCTGCAGACAGCAGCAGGGCAAGGACGATGAGGCTCAGCTTGCGTTTCTCGTTGGTTGGCATTGTCACGCCTCCCCGGGAAGCCGTTCCCAGTAGCGGCGCCTGTCTGGGAGACGGCGAATTACTGGTCCAGGAACCGGTCTATTCGCAGGTGTAGATGACCTTGCGTCGCTTGTTCAGGTCGTCACTGCAAACTGACACGACTTCCACCACTTTGAGTTTCTTGTTCAAGCTGGCGCAGTGGTCCATTGCTTCGTCTGTGGCCTGCTCGGTTGCCTTCGTCGGGGACAAGGATCGGGAGGTCACTTCCCAATTTCCATTTTCCATCTGCTGGGGATTGGAGGTCAAGCATCCGCCCAGGGTGAAAGTGGTTCCCAGCAGTGCTGCCAACATGAGCTTACGAGTTCGATTCACGGCTACCCTCCGGCGTGGTGTCATCTGTTCTCTTCTCTCGTCCGAAAGTCCCTTCGGATGGGCCTATCCTAGACAATTCGTCTGACCACTGCAAGAGCCGACCATCGGAAAACGGCAAGGTCGATCATGACGGCGTGAAGAGTGTGACTGAGGTCACCAGCCAGGAACGATTCCACAGCCGAAGGGGTTGGGGATCGCTTAGAATGTGCTATGTTCGAAGGGCCGAAGAACAACTGGAGAGTATCGTGATGGATTTCCGAAGAAGGGATGATTGGTTTGTGTACCCGTTAAGCCGGATCCTGGCATTGGTGTCGTGGCTCTGGCGCGGGCTCACCGAGGGACCACTTCGGCTCTTCCTGGCCGTGAGCATGGGACTTCTGTTCGGGTTGCTCCTTCTGGCATTGCGAACGAGCAACGCAGCGAGCTATCTGTCGGATGACCCGAAGGGCTGTATCAACTGCCACATCATGGCTCCCTACTATGCCGGTTGGGAGCACAGTCGCCACCGTCTGGTGGCGAATTGCAATGACTGCCATGTTCCCCACGATGGGTTGTTTCGCAAGTTCTACTTCAAGGCGATGGACGGTTTGCGTCACGCCACGGTTTTCACGCTGCGCATGGAGCCTCAAGTGCTCCATCTGAACGAGGCGGCCATTTCGGTTGTGCAGCGAAACTGCGTGAGGTGCCACGAGCACCAGGTGATGAACACTTCAATGGGGGCCGATTTGGACGGCCGGATGTGCTGGGATTGTCACCGCACGACTCCCCACGGGTTGGCGCAGAGTCTGTCCAGTACACCCAATGCCCGGCGCCCGGCTTTGCCGGACGCCGGGGTCTCAGGAAATGGACGAATTCCCCGGGGAGTTCCCGGAAGGAAAGGGAGGTAAGCAATGGTCAGCGAAATCAAGGGTAGTCAACCTGATCCGACACAAGACAACGTCAGGGTTTCCGACGCAACCTTGCGGCGCCGCCGCCGGGTTTCCTGGGTCTTGTTTGTGGCGTCTCTGGTTGCATGTGTGTTGGTGGGAATGCTGATTGTCTCCATCATGGAGCGTCGGTGGGAGACGGAGCGACCGCAAATTGCCGTGGTGGAAGTGGACGAGTGGGAGACTTCCAGCGAAGTGTGGGGGAGCAACTACCCTCGGGAGTTTGACACGTTCAAGCAGACGGCGACGGAGAACACCCGCACGACCTACGGAGGCTCTTATCCTCGAGACTATCTCGAAGAGGATCCCCGCCAGGTCGTTCTGTTTGCCGGGTACGGTTTCAGCAAGGATTACAAGCAAGCCCGTGGCCACGCTTTTGCAGTGAAGGATGTCAAGGCGACCCGGCGCACTACTCGCGCCGACGGCACGGACACCGGAATGCCCGGCACGTGTTGGACCTGCAAGAGCCCCCAGGTTCCCAAGTTGATGAACGAAATGGGCACGGAGGCCTTTTACAACAGCAGTTGGAAGGAGCTCTCGGGCAGCATCCACGAGGCCATCGGTTGCCTAGATTGCCACGATCCAAAGACC
>CALFHQ010000735.1 GCA_937876385.1 uncultured Pseudomonadota bacterium | reverse complement strand
TGACGACGCGCCGTACGATCTTCAACTCCTTCACTTCGGCGTGAACCAAAGGAAGACCCACCACCAGCAGGAAGAACACCGAGACCAATTGTGTGACGCGACGAGTTCGCATGATTCCCCCTCTCTACACCTCGCTTCAGGCTAGCATTGGGGGGTGTTTTGTCAAAAAACCGGGGGATGGCAAAGGACGTTTACAAGGGCCACGTAATGGCACTATGGTATAGGGCAACCGGAAGGCACCAGTGAGACCGCGAGTCGGTGCTGGAAGGGGTTGGATGTTGGACAGGAGGAAAGGCGCATGAGCGAACGATTTGAGAACGACCTGGTGGTCCTCGGCGGCGGGCCAGGAGGATATGTGGGCGCCATTCGTGGTGCCCAATTGGGAAAGAAAGTGACCCTCGTGGAAGGGGGCGCTCTTGGGGGAATTTGCCTGAACTGGGGGTGCATTCCAACCAAGGCTCTGTTGAACAGCGCGGATACGCTGACCGCCATCAAGGGAGCATCCGAACACGGCATCACCGTGGACGGACTGTCGGTGGACTACTCCAAAGTGGTGTCGAGAAGCCGCAAGATCTCGGGGCGCCTGTCAGATGGCGTGGGCTACCTGATGAAGAAGAACAATATCGAGGTCGTCTCCGGGCGCGGCGTGCTGGTGGATCCGCACACCGTCCGAGTAACCCTCAAGGATGGAGAGAGCCGGGACGTCACGGGGGAGTTCGTTGTGCTGGCCACGGGCGCTCGTACCCGCGATCTGCCGGGGATGAGAATTGACGGTACGGACATCATCGGGAGCAGACAGGCTCTGGTGCTGGACTCCCCTCCTGCTTCTCTGGCCGTGGTCGGCTCTGGAGCCATCGGGGTGGAAATGGCCCACCTGTTCCAAACCTTCGGCACCCAGGTGCACCTCTTCGAGATCATGCCGACCCTGGTTCCGGCAGCGGACGCCGACGTTGGCAAGGAGTTGGGAAGAGCGTTCAAGAAGCGGGGAATGAAGGTTCACACAGGAACCACCATCGAGGGGTTGGAGAGAGGGGACGACGGACTCACTGTCTCCTTCGACACGGGGAAAAAGAAGGGAACCGTCACTGTGGAGAAGGTCCTCATGGCCGTCGGAGTGCAACCCAACGTCGAAGAGATCGGACTGGAAGCCTGCGGCGTCGAGCAGGTAAAGGGCTGGATCAAGGTAGATGAGAGCTACCAAACCTCAGTGGCCGGTGTGTACGCCATCGGGGACGTCATTGGAGAACCGTGCCTCGCTCATGCTGCCTCGGCAGAAGGGGTCCGGGCCGTAGAGCACATGTTCGGCCACGAAACGACTCCCCTGGACTACTCCACTGTACCGGGTTGCATCTACTGCAAGCCGCAGGTCGCTTCCGTGGGGATGACCGAAGCCCAGGCCGTTGAAGCGGGGAAGGAGATCCGAATCGGGAAGTTCCCTCTAAGCGCCAACGGAAAGGCACTCGCCATGGGGGAAGGGGTTGGCTTTGTGAAAGTCATCGTGGACGCACAATACGGGGAAATCCTTGGGTGTCACATCATCGGACCCGAAGCCACGGAACTCATCACCGAGTTGGCCTTGGCCAGATCCGCCGAGATGACCTATGTGGAGATCCTCAAAACCGTTCACCCCCACCCCACCCTCTCCGAAGCCGTCATGGAAGCCGTGGCAGATGCTTTCCACGAAGCGTTGAACATTTAGTCGGAGACCCCAGGTCCGAGCACCCCTTTCCAAATCCGTTTCCAGTTCCCACATTTTGGCTAAACAGGATCTTGTTGATTCACAATCAAACAGGGCCAGCCTGGTCAGTGAGCGCCCCGGAAGCAAGGAAGTCGGTGCAGATGGTGGCGGAGACGTACATCTGGTACTTCGAGCAAGCCATCAGCCGACTGACGCAGCCT
>CALFHQ010000734.1 GCA_937876385.1 uncultured Pseudomonadota bacterium | reverse complement strand
GGCTTGCTCGAAGTACCAGATGTACGCCTCCGCCGCCATCTGCACCGACTTCCTTTCTTCCGCGCCGATTCCCGAATTCGCCTGGTTATCGATACGCCAGGGGGGAACATGGCGCGATGGCGCTTCCCCCGGTGGATTCCCTCCGCGCCCAACCGTGGCGAACGTACGTGCCTTACACCAACGTCCAAACCGACCTCCCCTGACACAATCTCCGA
This sequence comes from uncultured Pseudomonadota bacterium, assembly GCA_937876385.1. Classification (GTDB taxonomy): domain Bacteria; phylum Myxococcota_A; class UBA9042; order CAIXZC01; family CAIXZC01; genus CALFHQ01. Next base: position 1,544 of record CALFHQ010000734.1, on the reverse strand, counting down.
TTTCAGCTTCTTCCACTCTCCTTTCAAGTTGACAACCCTCCTACCGGGTAGGATGCTTTTTCATATTCCTTAGGTAGAGGAGGGGCCGATGTTGCAAAAGTTGAAAGTGTGTCTTCTTTCTGTCTCGGTTCTCGCTTTGGGCTTTGTCGGTATGGGGTGTGGCTCCAGCTCCGACGAAGGCGCCGGGAGCGTGGAGCGCCCCTTTGAACCGGCCCGACAAACGGCTGTGTGGAGCTTCAATCAGACCAAATTCGATGGCGTACAGACGACCTTCACGGCGGACTGGGTCGGCACAAAGAACATCGCAGGGAAGGAATATGGGAGGCTACAGGCCGGCTCCTTTGGAGACCCTCTGCCCCCCGAAGGAACCGAGGTGTGGATCGACTGGAAGGAAAACGAAGTTACCTTTGGCGGGGGAGAAGTCTACTTCCCTGTTGCCGGGGTCAACGCTCCGGGTACTCCCCTCGTTTCAGGGACGACGGATGCCCCCGTTACCATCGATTTGAACCCGCCCCTGGGTGTCCCCCAGACTTTCCAGGCGACAGGGAGCGCCACCCTGGGTGATGGAACCGATCCAAACAACCCCTATGCGGTCGACGCAGAGGTGACATACACCCTCGTGGAAACCGACGTGACGGTGGAAACCAGCGTGGGAGACGTCGCTGGATGTCGGCATTTTACCGGGTCCGCTTCAGCTTACGGGATGGATTTCGAAGGAGACGCTTGGTACCACCCGACCCTCGGGATGGTGGCTGGCCACATCAATTGGCCTGAGCCAAACGGAACAACGCTGGATCTCCTGGGGATTCAAGACTTCGCTGAAGGCGGCCCTGATACGGGCGACATTCAAGCCGTGGGAGTGATCGGCCCCGGAAGTGCGCCGTTCAAGCTGGACACGTACGATGTGAACGGGGAGTTGGACGCCGACAAGGATCGCCACGCAAAGATGCTGCTGGAGATTCGATGGGCCGACGACGAAATGGCTCGCAGCGATACCCCCCCCGCTGCCGTGGTGGAGTTTGGAACCCTCTGGGGATTCTTTCCCTTTCAGTTGGTGCAAAGCCCCATCAGCATCTTCCACCCCGAAGAGAACGGGAAAGGCTACAACTACTGGGTCACCCTGGTTGATGAAGCTGCCAAGAACGAGAGTTTCAACGGCATCGCCTACCACATCACCGTGAGCCCGGCGGATTACGCCAGCTCGAAGATGAGAGTCACTGCCCGAATTCTGTACAGAAAGGCGCCTGCAGAATAGAAGCCAAACAGGACCCTGCTTAGTTGCCTGTTGCGCCGTTGAGCCCACCGGGATAGGCGTAGCTGACCTTGTTGGCGTAGCCGTATGAGATGAGTCCAAAGGGAGCATCCCCCTGCAAAACGTTGACCCCTGCAGAAACCGGAAGGTTGATTACCTCCCAGTTGGTGCCCTGGATGGTTTCTCCCCCAGAAGTGGTAACACCCCCGTTCAACGTGACGGTGCTGCCTGCTTCCCTGACCACAGAGACGAAATCCTGTTCGTAGGCCGTGGGAACCAGGATGGGGTAGTC
>CALFHQ010000733.1 GCA_937876385.1 uncultured Pseudomonadota bacterium | reverse complement strand
AATGTCCGATGTGAATCGCCTCATCGTTACGATCCTGGCACATTGGGAACAGACCGTGCTGGCCCGTCTGGGAGTGGACTATCCCCTCTATGCCACCGCCTTCGCCGATTCGGTGTCGCTCAAGAACAAGCTCCTCTTCGTGGAGGAGATTGCCCCGGAACTAAGGACCCGGATCTCGGCAGACTCCCCCGAATCTCTTGCAAACTGGCTTCGCAGCGAGTTGGGTCGGGTGGCCTCGCCCCTTCTGTTGAAGAAGGGACTCGAGGCCTTCGGAGACGAGCTCCCCGCTGACAGTTCGACTCGCTGGAGGCAGGTTCTAGGACATCTCTTCAACAGGTTCTTGAACATCTCTTCAAAGTGAGTGACAATTCACCCTCCTGAATATGGACAACTGGAGGTTCCAGGGATGCGATTCGGCCCTGTCTTTCTGGCGATAATCTTGCTGTGCACTGTTTCCGTTTCGGCTTCTGCGTACACTTTGTCGCAAAACGATCTTGACGCTCTGGACAAGCTGTCCAGTCGCTTCAAGATCTCTCCGGAGATGGTGGAGAGGGTCGAAGGGCTTGTGGCCCCGTATGCCATGGATGATGAGATCCCGGGAGGGTTCATCTTCGACGGGATCTCGGTGGAACGCTTCTTTGTTACCTACATCTTCAAGAGTGGCGACGGTGCGTTCGAGATGGTCTTGCTTCCCCTCGTGGTGGAAACCAACGTCGAGATCACCACCGATAGTTTCGCTGTGGTGATTGAGGGGGACGCTCCGACTCAATCCGTTGATGCCCTCGTATCGGCCCTTCGAAACAACGACAACGGGGACTTCTGGCCGGAGGTTCCCGTCTCCCAGAGCAACAAGACGATGCAGGTAGCCCCGGGGCAGCAGAAGATAAGCCCCGTGCAGCTATTGGGGGACGTCATTTTCCTCATGCTGTTTGTCTTCATGGTGCTGGCCGGAGGGGTCTTTCGAAGGGCCTTCGCCGGTCGCTCTCTGGGATGGTGGCTCACCCTCACGGGGATCATCGTGGTGGCCCTCGGATGTCGAGTCTGGACCATGGCCCCCTGGTCGGAGTTGAGCGGTGTCGGCCAGTGGTCCGCTTCAGACATGATGCCCCATGTATCCAGTGCCTGGTTTTTGAATTCCATGTGGCGTTTTGCCATCGTGGACCAGGGGCTTATCACCGTGCTGAACGTCATCGGCGGCACCGCCACGGTGGGTCTCCTCTATCTCTTGGCGTCGCTGAGCTTCCCCGGCTCCTTTGCTCCGGCTGTGGCAGCATTGGGTCTGGCGGTACTTCCGGCCCACGTAGCGTTGAGCGCCCGGGTATCCACCTTGATTCCCTTCGTGATGTTTGCCGTTGCGCTCTTTTTGACGCGGCTGCTTTACATACGTCATCGGGATCTCTGGATTCACCTCCTGAACACCGTGATTTTTGTGGTGGTGCTCTTTGGTCGCCCCGAAGCGATAGTTCTGTTGGCTCCCCTTTGGCTCTTGGCCTGGTGGGAGTTGCCCCGGGGGGAGTGGAAGCAATTGCATTTCCTGCTCCCCATGGCTTTGCAACTGGGACTCTTCGTGATTCGAGGAATCAGCTTGTCTTCGGGGCCGGCATACCTCGATCCGTTCCTTGGGATGGATGGGTTCTCAGTGACCGCATTGTTCACCAATCTGGGAACCTGGATCTTCGACTTGAGCCGAGTTCCGTTTGTCATCCTGGCTCTGGCCGGGGTGGGAATAGCTGCTCGAGGCTGGAAGAGGCCTCGAGTCGAAT
>CALFHQ010000732.1 GCA_937876385.1 uncultured Pseudomonadota bacterium | reverse complement strand
TTCCTTGGGGTGCTTTGCTGGTTCCTTGGGGTGCTTTGCTGGTTCCTTGGGGTGCCTTGCTGGTTCCACGGAGCGCTTTGTTGGTTTTGTACTTTGGGGAATGATGATGCGCGTACCGATCCTTCAGATGTTTATTTTGTTGATGGTGAGTGCGGTTCTGGTCATTTTCTATCCCGAATTCAGTCGCCAGTGGCAACAGCGATCCCCCAACGAGTTGACTGCCGAGTTGTGTCGGGGGGACAACCTCGAGGTGGGCTCCCACGTTATCGTCCACGGGATTCCGATTCAGGTCCAGCGGCTGCGATTTAGAGAGCTACGGGGAAGCGCCCGGAGTGCTGAGGACAAGGTAGGAATGCAGGTTGAGGAGTCTGTGGAGTACTCGGTTTTCACCGTGGTTTGCGGGGAACACCTGACCTCGACCCTCGCCCTGCTGTCGAATCTGGAAGAAATTCTGGCGTCCTTCGGCACCCGCTATGCCCAGCAGCAAGACGTGGAACCTGCAGAGTTGGAAGGAGTAGCGAAACAGTTCGTAGAGGTTCAGCGGAGCCTTGAGAAGCTGTCCATGCCGTGGGTGCCGGTGATGGAGCGGGTGAAGCGGGAGAAATACTCTGGGAAGGACCAGTTCGTGGCCACACCGGAGACAGCGGGTGACGCAGAGACTCTGGTGGTGGACTTCGAAGACGCCGGGTGCGACTCGGTCCCTGCCTATTTGAAAGCGGTGGAGCGAATCCAGCGGCAGTTGGGAGATATTTACTCTACGAAGGCCCCCTCCTTCGACCTTTCTTTGACCCCGTGGCCCGATGCTCCCAGAACCCACCGTTGCGCCGTGGACAGTCGACCGGACATCGAGGCCGTCTACAACTGGGCCTATGTCGAATCGATGCGACGCATGGTGGCGCAACAACTGGATAGCTCCGGAGACGGAAAAGTCCGAACCTACCAGGGGCTGGTGACACAGTTGGACAAGCCAGTGGATCTGGGGCATGCCACCGTGCGGCAAGTGGTGGTGTTGAATCGAGTCCCGGAGGAAGCTATGGTGTGGGTGTGGTTTGCCGGAATGGGCTTTGCGCTGTTCCTCCTGATTCGCATCTTCCTGGCGTTTCTGAGGCGGGCGGTGGTGGGTCACCGCTCGGGAAACTACATTCGGCGCTGAATTCGGCAATAGATTGAAACAATAGGCACGGCACCCCATTGCAGAGAGTGAGGGTTTTCATGAAAAAGGGCTTCTTGTGGCTGTTCATGCTCCTGGCGTTGGGCTGCAGCTCCTCAAGTAACGACAAAGACACAACGGCCTCCCAGGACCTGGATTCAATGGACGTTTCCACTCTTCCAGAGGTGCTCGACATCACCGAGGGCTTGACCGAGGACATCACCCTCCCAGACGAAATCACTACCGAAACGGTGGACGACATCGCCCCGGATCTGGACGTGATGAATTTGGACACTGCCGACATGACGGACAGCACCGACGTCGTCATTGACATGGGTCCCCTCCCCTTCTCAGAGGGTCCTTACGGCACCAAACCCTATCAAATAGCTGATGACTTCACCCTCCCCACCCTGGACGGAGATTGGAATTTCAAGGAGCACTGGAGCGGTGGCAACGACAGCTATGTCTTCCTCTTCTGGGCCAACGGAAACGAGTACATCAACCAGATATGGAACTCAGACCCGAAGTACCTGTTCAAGAACTCCCCCCTCAACGTCCACTACTTCTTCCTCTCCTACGAAGACACCGCCGAGGCTGACGTCGAGGCACTTCGAGAGCGGGTGTACGCTTCCCTTGATGAGCTGGGATTGGGTCTCGATGTTCACTTCAAGGCGCGCACCCACTTCGTCACCGCCACCGCCCACCAGATGGGCAACTGGGTTTCCGACGTTGTCATGTCCACCGGCTATTTCAGCCTGGCCATTGACCGTTTTCAACGCCTTCGAGAGACAGGACTCCTCGCCGACGTGGCAGGAGGAGGCTCCGGAAATATCCGCTATTTGCGCTACGCCGCAGAGTACTTCAACTATGAATGGGAGCGGGAGCGGGACCTCCAGCAAGAGGACGAAGAGGAGGCTGTGACCCAGGTTCCCGTGTTCACCGACGACTATTTTGCCAACGAGAAGTTCGTCGACGTGGAGTTTCCCGATGCTGCGGCGATGGCCCAATTCGACACAATGGAAATCGACTTCCGAATGGGGTGCGACACCGAGTACGACGAGAGCTGTGGAGAATGGGACTACCTCGCCCACCTCCACCTGTGCGATCCGGCCAACACAGACCAATGCCCCACGGAAGTGGGTCGGTGGATCACCGCCTACAGTCGCCCGGGACACTGGGTTACGGACATTTCTTCCCTCCTCCCCCTCTTCCAGGATGGGGGGATCTTCCGGTTCAAGATGAACAACAGTTGGCAGTCCTACCGAAACGACATGGTCTTTCGGCTGTCCAACCGGGGGAAGGACTCGAAGCCTGCCCAGTTGATCCCGTTGTGGACGCAGGGAGGTTGGTTCAATCTGGACTACAACCCCGCCCACGAACCCATCAACGTTGACATTCCGGCAGCGGCAAAGCGCGTGGAGATTGTGGCTTACATCACCGGTCACGGCTTTGCATGGGACAAAGCGAACTGCTCGGAATTCTGCAACCACCAGCACCGTTTCACCGTGGGGGGAGATTCCTACATGAAGGAGTTCCCCTACGCGGGAACCAACACCGGGTGCGCTGCCGAGGTTGGAGCCGGAGTCGTTCCCAACCAGTTTGGAACCTGGCCTTTGGGTCGAGGGGGCTGGTGTCCGGGACTGGACGTCAAGCCGTGGGTGGCGGACATCACAGCAAGCGTCACCCCGGGAAGCGCAGCGACCATTTCCTACGAAGGATTGTACAAGGGAGAGCCCTACGACCCGGTGGAAGCAGACAACAACGACGGGGCAACCCCGGGAAACATTGTATTGACGACCTACCTCGCCATTTGGGAGTAGGACACAGGCTCCCCCCGGCCAAAGCAGGTTGTGGGGCCGTCACAAGACACGCTGAGGAGACCTCATGGAATCCGGTTCCGGCATCGCAAAGTTCGTGGTTTCATGGTTGCTGATTGCGGCGTTGGTCGCAGTGGGATGTGGCTCCAGCGACAGCGGGCAACAGGACACTTCGGTGCTCACGGACATTGCCTCGTCAGATCAGATGACCAACGACTCCCTCCCTCAAGACCAACTCCCGCAGGGGGACGAGAACTCTGACTTGTTGGTGCCCTCAGACGTGGCCCAGTCGGATCTTCTGGATTTGGTTGAGGTCTTGGACGCTGACCTTTTTGAGACCCTGGACCTCCCCGACGAAGCCGGCGACATCTCCATCGAGGAAATCGACGACATCGTTCCAGATGACCTGGACGAAGACGTCGCGTTGGAGTTTGCGTATGGCGAAATCCAGGGATCATGCGGCTCAATTGCTGCCCAATTGGATTCCCCGGAGCCCAGCTTCTTTTCCAACGTCTACCTTTTTGACGACGCCCCGCAGTTCAACCCGGCCCACCTCTCGGATGGGGCTAAGACCCGCTACAACAGCGAGAATGCGGGGGGAAGCTCCATGTGCTCAGAGGTATTGAGCATTCAGGTGTTGGAGGAGTGCGAGGGCGCAACCCTGTACAAGATGGAGACCGAGGTGCTCTACGACGTCTTGGGGGACATCACCGACTATGTGGTCCTCATCAACGGAGAGAAGGTCGGGGTGTCAGTGACCCGAGCTTACAAGGGTCCCTTTGTGGACGAGTATACTGCGACGGATGCCACAGAGTTGCTGGAGAAGAAGCTGACGAGCATTCAAGAGAGCAGCGCCAACGTGAGCGCTGAAGACCGATGGGTGAAACAGATTCTGCACATCTGGACCCTTCACGAAGAGTGGAAGGACACCGTGGCCACGGCCTGGGAGTCCATCGACCCGTCCATCAAAGGGAACACCATCGTCCTGGTGACTGTGGAGAACAACTCGGAGTTCATCGTGCCAGACGACTGCGGCCTCGACTAAACAGGGTCATCTTGACCAGCGATCATCCCCGTAGGCTGCGTCAGTCTCCTGATGGCTTGCTCGAAGTACCGCATGTACGACTCCGCCGCCATCTGCGCCGACTTCCTTGCCTCCGGGGCGCTCACTGCCCAACCTGACCCTGTTTGATTGTGCATCAACAAGATCCTGGTTGGTTCCTCACAAGCTGCTCTGCAAGCGTTGCCGGCTACTTCGAGACCCTCTCCACCAGCGCGTCGAAGGAGTTTCCGGTGAGGTTCCCCAGACGAATTCCTTTGAGGATGAGTTCGATCTCGGCGACGCCCTTCCGGCTGTATCGTTCTTCGAGATTCTGCCACTCTTCCTGGCGTCCAAACCCCCCGTTTCTAGCCCATTCGAGGGCAAAGCGCAGGGCCGGTTGCTCGTGTGCCGGGGCATCTTGCACGACGCCACTGAGGAGGGCATCGATTTCGTCCTGTCCGATTCCGCAAGCCCGCGCCAGGGCGCTGTGGGCTGCACGGCAGTAGCGACACTGATTGACTCCAGTGACCACAAGGATCATGCGCTCCCGAAAGCTCGCCGAGATCCGAAATCCGGTGAGCACCCCCACCGCCGCTTTGGGACGAGTCAACACCCCTTTCAGCTCCTTCCAGAAGGTCTTTGCGTCGGGATAGGTCGGTTTGGACAAGAGGACTCTCACGTCATCACCGCCTTTCCGGCGAAGTTGCCCGCCTCATCCATCACCAGGATGACCCCGGAGACTTTCAGCGTCGGGAACACCGACTGAATCGCCAGAGCCGCTTCCTTCATGTCGCGGGCATAGTGGGCTCGCTCAGACTCCAGCCCCTCGAAGGCTTTGCTTCCTCCGTAGGCGCCACAATCGTCGTGGGAGACGAAGATCACCTCCTGGATACCGTGAAGTTCCCTGGAGAGGGAGACCTGAAGCATGGTCGCCTCTCTCGTGTCAGGCTGAAGGAGCGCTCGCTGGGCGCCAGCCAACGACACGAGGTCGTAGTTTCCCATCAATCCGGCTTCCCGGGCAAAGGAGCTGACAGCCTCCTGAATCCGGAAATCCATACAGGTCAAGATCATCGCTTTGCATCCGTGGGAACCAGACATCTATCTCCTCCAGATATTTTCGTTTCCGTTCGGTGTATTCTCCACGCCCGCTACTGCTCAAGCCAGTAGAAATAGGAGACGTGAATTTCATCCCCATCGTGGGGGATGTAGTCGCCTCGAAAAGCCAGCCCGTTGGACATGGCGTCATAATCAAATCCGCTGGATCGAGGGCGGGGCACCTTCACCGCCGTCTGTCCCGGTCTGGCCAGGGCCACTTGAATGGTCATGGAGATCGGGGGCTTTTCGAAGACCACTTGCGACGACAACGCGATGGCCGACGTAATGACCTCCACGAGGGTCGACGTCAAGTCAGGCTGGAGGAGGTGTCCAGCAGAGCCACCGGTGAGGTTCACTACTCGGAAGATCCCCGGTGCTGCCTCGTTGTCCCCCATGTCGGGCAACACAAACAGCCCGAACACCGTGGCCCGAACTTCCTCGGAGGTGAGCCAGTTGATATACGGATCAGTAACCGCTTCCAGGAGTTCCACCTGTTCCGGGAGGGTGGGTGTGTTGTTGCCCAGGAAGGGAAGCTCGTCTGAGAATGCCTGCTCGTGCTCGTCGGTGAGCACCACCACCACGGTGTCGGCGTCGGGTCGAAGCTTCGTTGGGTCATCAGCAGCTCTGGGAAGAGAGCGGTCCAGGGCCATCAAGGCAGCGGAGAGGGTGAATTCGTTGCCGGTTCCTGCCCCGGTGAGAACGCAATCCTGGAACGTTGCGGTGTCCGAGGTGAACTCCCCGTTGCACAGGGCACCACTTCCAATTCCCGTTGCCTGGCAGATGTCGTGGGTTCCGTTTGCTTCGTTGGTTGTGATGAGGTCGATGAGATCGTGGGAGAGTTCCCCCTCGCCGTCCCCGAGGTGGCAGGTGTGGTAGGTCACAGCCAGCCGGTAGTCGATGCCGGCGTTGACGAGCATCTCGGCAAACAGGGGTACGTTGGCTGCGATGGTTGTCTTGTCGTTGTTCATGCTCCCCGACGTGTCAACGGACCAGACAAAATCGACCTTCGCCGTATTTCCCACAAATTGAACGCAGTTGCCGGCGAGGAGTTCGGTGGACGCTGTCTGTTCGGGGTAGTTCGTGATGTTGGACCCGCCAACGAGGTCCTTCATGAGGATTCGTGCGGGGTTCTCGTCGTTCTGGTAGAGGTACGAGGGGGAAACGGCTGCGATGATGATGGCCCGCTCTGCAGAGCGACCTTCCACCATGTACGAGAAGACGAAGTGCGATTCGGCGCTGCCCCAAGGCTGGGGAGGATTGCCGATTTCTCCCACCAGGAGGCCTCCAGCGGCCGCCATGAGAGCGGTTCGAAGGGTTCCGGTCCGAGAATCGGGGGGGCAGACGAGGTCCAGAATGGCCCCCGTCTTCATGGAGTAGTTCCCATCCCAACTGGTTCGGATATTCCCGGAGAACCGCACGGAGGTGGTGCAAACCGTCTCCACCCGATCCACCATCCTGGCCGCAAGAACGGTGACATCGGTGGTCCCGTCGTGGGGAGGATATCCCAAGGCAAACGCGGCCACCTCGGTTCCCCCGCCAAACCAATCCAGGGTGATGCTGGAGAAACCGGGAGAGAGGTAGGTTTGTTTCTTCTCGTGGGCTTCCTGGGGAACGGCCACGCCAAACTCGCCCAGCTCGTCCCAGATGAACTTGGGACTCACGGC
>CALFHQ010000731.1 GCA_937876385.1 uncultured Pseudomonadota bacterium | reverse complement strand
CACAGCCAGGCGCACGCCTTCGCTGCCAGATGCCAACTCTGGGGGTTGCTGGAGTCCAGGCGAATAGCCCGAGTAGCAGCCACGAGGGAGGCTTCAATGTCCTCAGGAGGACCCCCTTCCTTGTACGCTGAGCGAGCATACTCCTGGAGTCCGGGGACGTCTTCGGGAAGCTCCATCATCACAGAGTGTATCCGTTGTGCCACGAGAATGGGTACACTTCCGCACGACTCCGACACTGCGGTGACTCCCAACAACAGGAGACAAGGCAACAGCCGCCGGGCGGCCAGCCGGAGCGCTCTCAGATTCATTTGGTCTCGTAGAGTCCGATGACGGCCTTCATGGCAACTTCGTCGGCAAAAGCGAAGCCCTCAAGGCCGAAGGTCTTGCAAAGCTTGCTCCCTTCACTGTCGGTGCACATATCGATGAGCGCCTGTCCAAAGGCACGGGCTTCCTTCTCGGATACCACGTCGGGACGGTACACCATGGCCAGGTTGGGAATCGGCTGGGACTCCCAGGCCACTTCAAGCTCTGAAAACAAGGGGAGCTCTTTCAAGCTGGAAAACTGAAGGTCGTCCACGAGCACCGCATCAATTTTGCCTTGAGCCAACTTTCGAATGGAACGAAGGGGGCGCTTGGTGTTATCCAACTGGAAGTAGCTATCTGCCTCGACGGCCCCGGCAAACACAACCTTCGACAGGAACGGGCCATCGTCCATGATATTGCCGGAGAGGGTCTTCCCCTTGAGCGATTCCAGGGAGCCTCCGCTCCCTTTCTTCACCAGAATTCTGTAGTTCGTGGACACCGAACCGTTCATCCGTGCAACAACGAGCGGCTTCCACGGCAAACTCTTTCGAGCTTCCAGAAAGAGTCCCAGAGAGACCGACGCGAACCCGGGGTTCCACTCCGTCATGGCGCCGATACCGGCGGACCGCTTCCCTTCGAAGCGGACTCCGTACTCCCCTTCCTCCCAACCCAACTTCTTTGCCAGGTATCCGCCAAAACCGTCAATGTAGGGTTTCACGTCCTTCTTTGAGGCTACAGCCTGTGTATTGCACACCAGGAAGCGCTTGGCACCGGGAGTATCCCCAGCCATGGCAAAGGACGAAACGACAAATACCGTCAGAACAAAGGCTCCCAGAATCGCAGAGTTCTTGTGCATGGGTTCCTCCAATTCGTTCAACAATCAATCACCTTCGGCGGGTCACTGCGTCCACTGCGGGAATCACCCAAAGGGCGCCCAGGAGACAGGTACCGATGCCAATGAGCAGCACCATTCCCAGGGAAGCGGCCCCCTGGTGCTCGCCCAAACAGATGGCACCCACCCCCGCCGCAGTGGTCAACGCTGCCAGAACTACCGGCGTCACCCCCCGCTTGAGGGCTCCACTGGACGACGACCCTTCTTCTTCATTCAACCGATGGGTCAGATAGACACCATAGTCGACGGCCAACCCGATGACCATGGGCAACGCGATGATATTGGCATAGTTCAGCCGCATACCCAACAACCACATCGCCCCAAACATCCACAAACCACCCAGAGTCAGTGGCAGCAGCGCCAAGAGAATCTTGCGGGGACGACGAAACTCCAAAATCATCAGCAA